>DKBS01000029.1:1151-22608 GCA_002451275.1 Planctomycetaceae bacterium UBA6894
GGTCCACAAGCCCCGCTGGCGGGAGGTTTGGTTTCCCGATGCCTTTGCCGGCCCCATGGCAGAACTGCTTTGGCAGTTGCGTGGCGGCCCCGTGGCTGAACTTTCGGGCCGGGACAACCTGGAGACCATCGCCCTCTGCGAGGCGGTGCTACAAGCGGGTAAAACCCGGCAACCAACGCGGGTGTCAGACTTTCTGCCCCCGAATTGAGACCCCCACATCCCATGTCGTTCGCCGGCCTTTTCCCAGAGGATCCGCCGCCGCCCGAGAAGTCTCCCGGCGAGGGCTTCCACCTTTTCGCCCAGGTGGTGTTCGACCGACCACTGGAAGTGCCCTACACCTACGCGGTGCCACCGGCACTGGAGGGGGTGATACGCAGGGGGGCCCGCGTAACAGCCCCCTTGGGCCGGGGGGACAAGCGTGTGCCCGGCTGGTGCGTGGAACTGACCACCGACAGGCCCGACAGGCCGGTGAAGGCGCTGGAAATTGTGCTCGATCCAGAACCCCTGGTGGACGACCACCTGCTGGAATTGACCCGATGGATGGCCGATTATTACCTGTGCGGTTGGGGCCAGGCCCTTCAGGCGGTGGTGCCGGCCGGCGTCCGGCGCGACAGCAAGGAACGGCAAACCATCTGGCTGCGGCTGCCCGCGGTCCCGGTCACGCATGACGAGGCTGGCAAACCGATCAAATTGACCGAACTCCAGCAGGCGGTTATCGCGGCACTTGCCGGCCATCCAGAAGGAATCGAGCAACCCCGCTTGCTGGAGCATGCCAAGTGCACCTCGAGCGTTGTGGAAGGGCTGGTGCGCAAGGGCGTGCTGGTGCGGGAGCGCAGTGCCGGCCGGCCCGACACCGGCGGCACCACCACGGTGTCCGCCATTGAACTGCCCCCCCTCACCGATGATCAGCAATTGGCCCTGGATCGCCTGTTTCCGGTGATTGACCATCCTCGTTTCGCGCCACATCTGCTGTTTGGGGTGACGGGCAGCGGAAAGACAGAGGTTTACCTGCGGGCAATCGCGCGGGCGCTGGAACACGGCAAGCAGGCAATCGTGCTGGTGCCCGAGATCAGCCTCACGCCGCAGACCGAGTCGCGGTTCCGCGATCGGTTCGGCCTGGTGGCCGTGCTCCACAGCCATCAACAGGAAGCTGAACGACGCACCCGCTGGCGCGAGGTCGCCAGCGGCAAGGCGCGGGTGGTGATTGGGGCACGCAGCGCCATCTTCGCCCCCGCCCGCGACCTGGGCCTGATCGTGGTGGACGAGGAGCACGAACCCACCTTCAAACAGGAAACCGTTCCCCGGTACCACGCCCGGGATGTGGCCCTGATGCGCGCGCGGATGTTGAAAATTCCGGTGATTCTAGGCTCGGCCACGCCGTCCCTGGAAACTTACCACCTGGCGCGCAAGGGGGCCTGTTCACGCATCGACCTTCCCAACCGCGTGCTTGACAGGCCCATGCCACGCGTGGAGATTCTGGACCGTCGCATCCGTGAAAAGGTTGCCTCGCCCTCGCCGCACCTGCACGCCCGACTGGTTCAAGCGATCAAGAACACGCTCGGTGCCGGCAAGCAGGCGATTGTGCTGCTCAACCGGCGCGGGCACTCCCCGTTTGTGGTCTGCCCCGCCTGCGGCCAGGCGGCGATGTGCCGCTTCTGCGATCTGGCCCTGACCTTCCACAAGTCCAAAAACAAGCTAATGTGCCACCACTGCGGCAACAACCAGGATCCGATCCTCACCTGCGCCTCATGCCAGCAACCGGCCATCCAGTACCAAGGGGTGGGCACTGAGAAACTGCACGAGGAACTGGTCCGCCTGTTACCGGGCGCGGTGATCCGCCGCATGGACTCTGACACCATGGACAAGCCCGGCAGCCACCAGCAGGTTCTGGATGCCTTCCGCGCCGGACTGGTGCAGGTGCTTCTAGGCACGCAAATGATCGCCAAGGGACATGACTTCCCTGGCGTGACCCTGGTGGGTGTGGTGCAGGCCGACGCGGCGCTGCACTTCGCCGATTTCCGCGCAGCGGAGCGCACCTTCCAGTTGCTGGCGCAAGTGGCCGGACGCGCCGGTCGCGGCGCTGATCCGGGCAAGGTGCTGGTGCAGGCATACGATGCCGACCACCCGGCCATCGTGCTGGCCTCACGGCATGATTACGAGAATTTCGCCAAGGCGGAACTCGACCAGCGGAGTGTTTTGAGTTACCCGCCCTTCTCACGCATGGCCCGTATCATCTGGCGCTCAACCGACCCGACCGCCCTGGAGGACTATTCCAAGGCGGTGGTTGCAGCCGTGAAAGCGGCGCATGACCGCCATCGGGCGGCGGGGGGCGCCGAGCCAGTTGCGGATTGCAGGGTGCTGGGCCCCTCCGAGCCCCCTGTCGCCCGCCTGAAGGATTATTTCCGCCGCCACGCGATGATTTTTTCGCCTTCTGCCCGGCACCTGCACACGGTGCTGCGTGAAGCAATCAGAACCGTAAGGCCCTCCTCGACGGTGGAACAGGCGATTGATATCGATCCGGTGAGCATGCTGTAGAACCCAGGCTGTAGTCCCCACTGGGATCAGTCATTCGCCAGGGCTTTTTTCACGCCTGCCAAAAACCCGGCTTCCTCGGAAGGGGACACGGTGCGGGGATCGAGCAGGACGCGGCCATCCTGGACCCGGGCGATGATGGGAGGCGACTGGCGGCGGAGTGCCGCGGCCAAATGGTCATCGGATTGGAACTCGGCCCGCAGTGCCACCACCCAGGTGGGCTGGTCCCGGCCAGGGAGTGACCCGCCGCCCACCGGTGACTGGTCGGCCACCACCTCGATGAATTCCAAACCCGGGCTGCCCTCCAGCAAACTGGCCCAAACCCTGGCGCGGCGGTTCAGGTCTTCACTGGAAACTCCCAGCATCGCCAAGGCGGGGATTTCTTTCCAGGCCCTTTCGGGATCAAGGTGCAGCCTCAACGTGGCCTCCAATGCCGCCAGCGTCATCTTGTCCAGCCGCAAGGCGCGGAAAAGCGGATCCTTTTCCACCCTACGCATCAAATCAGCCTGACCGGCGATCAGGCCCGCCTGCGGACCTCCCAACAATTTGTCCCCACTCATCAGGGTCACATGCGCGCCAGCCAGCAATCCGGCCCGGGGGTCGGGTTCGGTCTCAAAACCCGGTTTACCCGCTGTCTGTACCGCGCCACTGCCCACATCATCAATGAACAGCACACCCCGCTCACTTGCCAGTTTTGCGAGAGGCTCGGGCCCGGGCGCCTCGGTGTGACCGGTAATGCGGTAGTTGGCGGTGTGAACGCGCAAAAGCGCAGCGGTATCCGGAGTGATGGCGCCGGCATAATCCTCGACGCGGGTGATATTGGTGGACCCAACTTCCACCAGACGCACGCCAGCCACCTTGAAGATTTCGGGCAGGCGGAAACTACCGCCAATTTCCACCAACTGGCCGCGACTGACCACCACCTCACGCCCTGCGCACAAGGCCCGAAGCACCAGCACTGTTGCCCCCGCACAGTTGTTAACCGCCGTTCCGGCTTCGGCACCCAACAGCCGGCTCACCAAAGGGCCCACGCCACCCAGTCGCCTGCCGCGTCTGCCAGTTTCCAGATCGAATTCGAGATTGCTGTAACGGGCCACGGCTACAGCGGCGTCGATGGCCGCCTGCGCCAAGGGAGCCCGACCGAGGTTGGTGTGCAAAACGATGCCGGTGGCGTTGATCACACCCTGATGGAAAGGGCGGTGCCCGCGCCGGGCCACAGCCAATGCCTCCTCGGCCAACCGGTTCACGCAAGGGGTTGCCGTTTCGCCGGCGAGGATGCGGGCGCGGACACTCTCCAGAATTTGGCGGGCAGAATCGGCCATAACCGAAGGGGCTATCGCCTCCCCCTCGCGGATGACCGAAAGACGATCGAGTATGAGGTGGATAGCCGGCAGCGCGCGAAGAGCCTGACGCCCCTCCGCGCTCAGCCCCGCGCCACCGGGCTTTCCGTGTTGCTGTTCTGTGCCGGCCACCGCAAGTCCCCCTCACGCCGCGTGATGCCCACACGGTCCAGATATTCGCACAAAGGCACCGCGTATTTTCGTGTGGTGCCCAGCAGGTCCCGGATCTCCGCCACGGTCAGACCAGGCTGGCCAGCCTCCACGCGGCGGGTCAGTTCAACTGTCACCTTCTCACGCATGGTCCGCTCGTGCTGGCTGGCCAGGTACAGGCCATCCTGCACCTTCACCAGAGCCGCCTCGGCCTCGCACACAGCGAAAAGCTCATCCAGACTGCCGGCATTTTGCCCTGCGGCTGACACAAAGGAAGCCTTTTCGGGCGGCTGAAAGCCTGCCTGACGGTGGCCTTCGAGGATTTGCTCCTTCAATCGACGTTGGCTTGCGGTGAGGCGCGGCTTGAAATCGGCACGTCCCACCCTACCCTGGGGGCCCACCACCACTTTGCGCTTGATGAGACGGTCCAGCACACCGGCTGCCAGTCCGGGATCATCCAGCCAACCCAATTGGGCCTCCACCTTCTGACGCTCATGGTGGCTCAGAAGAGGCTCGCGGTCGTGCAAGCGGTTGAGCGCCTCCAACAACATGCCTTCCAGCTCTTCCACGCGCGCGGTTTCCAGGAGCCGCCTGCGTGTGCCGCCCACCGAAACCTCCAACAGGCTACCATCGCTCAGGCCCTGGCTGGTCCAACCTTCGGCGTCTTCCAAAGTCCAGCCGGCTTCCCGCACCAGGTCCGCCGCGCCCAGACCGGCAAAACCGGAAAACCAGGCGACCACCCTAGCCCTGCCCAGGCGGTCACCGGTGGCCAGTTGCTCCAGATGTTCCAGATCAGCAACATGACGGCGGCGCAGTTTACGGCCAGTGGCCTGAATCACCCGGCCACCCCCCAGGGTCTGCTGGGCCGATGCCTGCCGCACCACAAGAGGCTGGCCCCACACGGCCAGCGTCGGCTCTTCCAGAAACAGTTGGGCCAACCCTTCCTCACCGGGAGCGAGCTTGTCTGAGTCAAGGAGCGAGACCGATGCCATGGTTTCAAGGGTGCCCAAATGCACCCGAACCTGCTGGCGGTGGCGCAAGGTTTTGGCCGCAGGCAACAGGCGCAGCTTTGTCGCCAGCACCCGCGTGGGCTGCAGAATGCCTGGCGTGGCCAGTTCCTGCCCCCGACTCACATCTTCGTGCTTCACGCCGGCCAGGTTGATGGCCGCCCGCATCCCGGCACTGACCGATTCGACGGATTCGCCATGCCTCCTCAATCCCCGCACGCGCACCCGTTCCCCCCGCGGCAGCCAGTCAATCTCGTCACCGACCTTCAGCCGGCCGGCCAACACGGTGCCAGTAACCACCGTGCCGTGGCCCTGCATCACAAAAGATCGGTCGATTCCCATCCGAAACCAACCGGCATCGCGTGGCCGTGGCCGGGACAGGCATTGGATGGCGGCGGCCTTCAGCCCCTGGCGCAGTTCAGGAATGCCCACGCCAGTAGATGCCGACGTTTGGATGATGGGAGCGTTTTCCAGAAAGGTACCGTTGACCAGTTCCCGGACTTCCAGTTCCACCACCTCGCGAGTTGTTTCATCGACCAAATCGCATTTAGTGAGGGCGATCAGGCCATGCTCAAGGCCCAGAAGACGCAAAATCTCAAGGTGCTCGCGGGTTTGCGGCATGATGCTGTCGTCGGCTGCCACCACCAGCATGGCCAAGTCGAAACCGGTGGCCCCGGCCAGCATATTTCGGACAAAACGCTCATGACCTGGCACATCGACCACTCCAACTCGATAGGGAGGGATGTCGAGATGCGCAAAACCGATATCGATGGTGATACCGCGGGCCTTTTCCTCAGGCAATCGATCGCAATCAACCCCGGTGAGGGCCCGGACCAGCGAGGTTTTACCATGATCGATGTGCCCCGCCGTTCCCAGGATGAGTGGAGCGGATTCGGGGGGTGACGGGATCAGGTTTTCACTGTCGGTGGCCATGCTCTTTAGTGTACCCTAACGATGGTGACCTGACGGGTTCAAAACCGTTGGAAAACCGATGTTTTTGACCGTGGTCGCACAGGTGATATCCAGCTCAAACAGGTGAAAACTGATGATCGGCGCACGGATGACAGCCCGGCAATTCGTTGAACGGTCGGCGCAGGAAGTGTTGCGGATGGACCATGCGGCCCTCGAGCGCCTGGCCGATGGCATTGTGCAGCGATACCGGGCCGATGGCACGGTGTTCATTATTGGCAACGGCGGAAGCGCATCCACCGCCTCGCACGCCTGCGAGGATTTCGGCAAAGGTTCGTTGCGCCGGGAAGATTTTGACAACGATGCCAAGAAGCGGCTGCGCGTGATCTCGCTGGCCGACAGTCCCGCCTACCTTCTGGCCTGGGGCAACGATGAGGGGTTTGACCGTGTTTTCCTTGAGCAACTGAAGAACCTCGCCCGCCCAGGCGATCTTTTGATCGCCATTTCAGGCTCAGGGAACAGCCCCAATGTGCTGCGGGCCGTGGAATGGGCCAACAAGCAGGGCGTGGGCACATTCGGCATGACCGGGTTCACCGGGGGCAAGCTGAAAAACTTGGCCAACGACTGTTTTCATGTGGATCTGAACGACATGGGATTGGTGGAATCCATCCATCTTGTTGGCATCCACTGGATCGTGGACGAACTCCACCGGCAGATCGGTCACAATGGCGCGCCGCGTGAAAGCATCAAGACGCCCGGCTGCGAATAAAAGCCTTCCCACCCTTCTGGGCAGGACATGATTGGGAAAAATGAAATTCCTTGAAGGGTCCGGCCATGCCGGGCCCGCTTTCGTAAACTGATCTTGTTTGGGAAAATGCTGGAAAAACGGGGTTTGGTGAGCGGACGCACGGGTATTCAGACCAGGAGATTGGGATGCGGGCCTATTTGGCGCTGGAGGATGGGACGGTTTATGAGGGCAAGGGCTTCGGCGCCGAGGGGGAAACCTCCGGCGAAGTGGTCTTCAACACCAGCCTGACCGGCTACCAGGAGGCGCTGACCGACCCTTCCTACACGGGTCAGATTCTGACCATGACCTACACCCAGATCGGCAACTACGGCGTCAACCCCGACGACGTGGAAAGTCAGGGAGTGCAGGTGAAAGGGTTCCTCATCCGCGAACTGAGCCCCCTGGTCAGCAACTTTCGCTCCACCGAGGACCTGAGCCATTACCTGAAGCGGCACAAAGTGCTGGGGATGGAAGGTTTCGACACCCGGGCCTTGGTCCGCAAGCTGCGCATCCAGGGCGCCATGCGCGGCGTGTTGACCACCAAAGAGGCTCCTGCGGCCGAGTTGGTTGCCAAAGCCAGGGCTATCCCCAAGATGACCGGCCAGGATCTGGTGCGTGATGTCACCCCCAAGCAGGCCTCTGCCTGGACCGAGGGGTTCACCCACCCGCTGACGCATTACCTGTCAGCCCGCAAGTCGACGCACAAGGTCGTGGCGATTGATTTCGGCATGAAGCGCAACATTCCCAAATGCCTCACCCAGGTGGGCTGTGATGTGACCGTGGTACCGGGCACAAGCACCGCAGCCGAGGTGCTTGCGCTGAAGCCGGAGGGCATTTTCCTTTCCAATGGCCCGGGCGACCCTGCTGCCGTCACCTATGCGGTGGAAACCATCAAGGGTCTTTTGGGCAAGGCCCCCATCTTCGGTATCTGTTTGGGCCACCAGTTGCTGGCGCTGGCCTTGGGCGCCAAAACCTTCAAGTTGAAATTCGGCCACCGCGGCTCCAACCAACCGGTTCGCAATGAGAACACCGGCCGGGTGGAGATCACCTGCCAAAACCACGGTTTCGCGGTGGACAAGGATTCCCTTCCCCAAGGGGTGGAAGTGACCCATTTGAACCTGAACGACAACACCGTGGAAGGTATCAGGCACCCGGGGCACAAAGCCTTCAGCGTGCAGTACCACCCCGAAGCATCCGCCGGCCCGCACGACTCCAGCTATCTGTTCGAGGATTTCGTGCGCCTGATTGAAACGGGCGAGATGGTCAAGAAAAAGATCTGAGAACAGCCCCCAACAGTAGCTGAAGCCCTGGGAGGACCAGCCATCCGCCAAGGGCAAACTCCATGAACCAGTTCCTGGCTCCTCTCACGCCGCCTGTTTCAAACCCGCAAGATCCTCCACAAGACTCTGCCTGACTGCATCAGCCAGCGGCGGGCTTTGGCCATCGTAATCACCGGTGCGGAGGCGGAGGCTGACGGGTTCGCTAGTGTCAGCCAGCCACCGCAGCTCCTGGTCATCGAGCCGGAAATGCACCCAGTGGGCGGTGCCCCAGCAGCGATCTTCCTGGCGAGTACTCAACAGGTTGGCCGAGATGGCGCGCTTGCCGCCCAAGACCAATTGCAGGTGGTCCCCTCGCAGATCAGCCCAGGTTGCCGAGGCGGGATCCCCCGGGGGAAGATGGCTGTCGAGCAGCAGGGCCCCCTGCAACCCGCCTCCAAGCGGCAACACCCGGTTGTGCAACTCCAACTCCACACGCTGCATCTGCTCATCGTGGATACGGGCCAGGTGCAGCACATCCTGCACGCGGAACCACAAGGTCTGACGGTTTTCAAACACCAGCACAGCACGCTGCCCGATGCGCACCTTGCGATAGGTCTCGATGTAGCGCAGGTGGTTTGACAGGTACTCCTTGCGGCGCGCCTGGAACTCCTGCAGCGGTATCAGATCTTCCAGGGTCAGCGGACGCATCGGGCCCTCCCCCTTCATCCAGCACTTAGAAAAGCCACCACGCTGCCGGGACCCAATTTTGCGGTCCAGCTGTGAATGGAACAAGTCTGTGATTGCACCCCAGGAGGTTTTGCGGAGTCAATCCCAGACTACCCTGCTTAACAGGATGCCGAAACACTGGTCAGCTGCGCTCGTTTTTGCCTGCCAGCTTGTCATAAACTACTGAAGAGCATGAATGCGCCCGACCAGGGGCCATTCCAATCAGTTTGCAGTCAGCGGAGAGTGTTTCACCATGGCCCGACGCAACCTCGCCTGGGTATTGGGCATTTTGGGTGTGGCGGTTCTCGCCTTCGCCGTGGGGCATTCAGCACCCACACGCGACCGAGACCGCGACTATGAACTGGTTCGGCTGGTGGTGGATGTGTTGCAGGAGGTGCGCACCCGGTATGTGCGCGAACTCACACCGGATGAGCAGCGCAGGCTGGTGGAGTCGATGGTCAACGGCGGCCTGGAGAGGCTCGACCCGCATTCCGCCTTCATCAATCCCGAGGAATACAAGCAGTTCACCCGCCAGACGAAGGGGATTTTTGGCGGCGTGGGGCTTTCGCTGGGGGTCGACCCGCAAAAAGGCAATGTGCTGACAGTGGTGAGCCCCATCGTGGGAACCCCGGCCCACGAGGCCGGCATCCTTGCCGGCGACATTATCCTGAAAGTGGATGGCAAAAGCACCGAAGCCCTGGGCATGAACGAGTCGATCGATGCCATCCAGGGCGAGCCAGGCACCGCGGTGACCCTGACCGTCCTGCACGAGGGTGACAAGGATCCGGTGGACATCACCGTGAAGCGCGCGGTGGTCAAGGTTCCCAGCGTGCTGGGAGACCGACGCCTTCCAGACGGTTCCTGGGACTTCATGATCGACAAAGAAAAGAAGATCGGCTACATCCGCCTTTCCAGCTTCTCGGAGACGGCTCCAGCCGAGATGAAGGAAGCCCTGGCCACTCTGCAGAAGCAAGGCATGACGGGGCTGATCCTCGACCTGCGTGGCAACCCCGGCGGCCTGATCCGGGCGGCGGTTGAGATCGCCGACCTGTTCCTTGAGCAGGGGCGGATCGTCAGCACCAAGGGACGCGTCGCCCAAGAGGAAGCCTTCGAGGCTGTCGGCCCGGGAACCATCCTGCAACCGGTCCGCGAGCACCCGATCACGGTCATCATCAACCGCTACTCGGCTTCGGCCAGTGAAATCCTCGCCGCAGCACTGCAGGACCACGCCCGCGCGGTGGTGGTTGGCGAACGCAGCTTCGGCAAGGGCTCGGTGCAAAATGTCATCGAGATGGAATCCCGGGCGAGCGCCCTGAAGCTCACCACCGCCAGCTATTGGCGCCCCAGCGGGAAGAACATCCACCGCTTCCCCGACAGCAAGGAAAGCGACGACTGGGGAGTGAGCCCCGACAAGGGACACGAGGTGAAGCTGGAGGACAAGGAGCGCATCAACTACCTGCGCTGGCGCAATGACCGCGATGTGGTGCGGAAGGCCGACCATCCCGGCCGCAAGCCGGTCCTGCCTGATTTCAAGGACACGGTGCTCGACAAGGCGCTGGAGACCACCCGCGCCAAACTGTCCACCCATGGCTGAACAAACAAACCCGCCCTCCCAAGCGTCTAAACCGCCGGCTCCCGAGGGAGTTTCCGGATGGATCCTCTTTGAGGACAACCACTGCCTGGCCTTCAACAAGCCAGCCGGCACACTCACGCAGGGGGTGCCCGAAGGATTGCCGGCCCTCGAGCACATCGCCCGCGATTACCTGCGCCACCACTACCACAAGAAAGGCCGCGTTTACCTGGGTATTCCCCACCGGCTCGACCGTCCGGTTTCCGGCGTGGTTTTGTTTGCCCGGAGTTCCAAAGCCGCGGCACGCCTGGCAGAACAGTTTCGCGATCGTCAAGTCACCAAGATCTACCAGGCATGGCTGGCCCATCCCCTTGATCTAGAACTGCCTGGTGAGGACACCTGGACTGACTTCATTCGCAAGGTGCCTGATGAAGCCCGCGGCGAAGTTTGCGCCCAGGATACCCCCGGCGCCAAGCAGGCCATCACCCGCATGCGGGTGATGCTGCGCCTGCCCGGTCGCACCCTGGTGCAACTAGAACCCGAAACCGGCCGGATGCATCAACTGCGTTTGCAAGCATCCCTGCGAGGTGTCCCCATCGTGGGCGACACCCTTTACGGCGGCATCTCACTGGAAGGGCCCCATAGCCAGCCTGCCATCGCCCTGCATGCGCGCTCGCTCACCTTCCTGCACCCCATCCGCTACGGCCCCATCACCCTCACGGCCCCTTACCCCCAACATTTCCCTCCCCCGGCATGAACATACCCTCCCCGGATTTCCATCTGATCCCGGTCCTCGACTTGATGGATGGCAAGGCCGTACACGCCGTAGGCGGCGATCGTGCCCACTACCAGCCCCTCACGGGCCGCTACGCCCCCTCCCCGGCCCCGGATGCGGTGCTGGGCGCCCTGGAATCGGTCCTTCCCAGGCAGGTGGCTTATGTAGCCGATCTGGATGCCATCCGAATGGTTGGGGACAACACGGCCCTGCTGGCTCCAGCCTTGAATCGTGGCTGGACCGTGTGGCTCGACACTGGCCTTAGGGACCGGCCTCCCCCCATCCGTGCAGGGATCGTCCCCATCGCTGGCACCGAAACCATGGAATCTCCTGCAGTTTTGGAGCGACTGTTGGCGGATCTTGAAAGGCTTGTGGTCAGTGTGGATTTGCGAGGCGGAAGGCCCATCCGCACGCAAGGGAGTCTTTGGCCCGAGGAATCGGCCGGCGCACTGCTCCAGCGGGTGGTGGGTCTGGGCGCCCGCACAATCATTGTGCTGGACCTGGCCGTGGTGGGCCGTTCCGGCGGGCCAGCCCATTTGGCCTTGGCCCACGCCTGCAAACAGACAAACCCTCAGGTGGAGATCTATTTGGGTGGCGGTATACGCGGCCCGGAGGATTTGCATTCGTGCCGTCAGGCCTGCCTTTCCGGCGCACTGGTGGCAACCGCGCTGCAAGCTGGCGCGCTGGACGCTTGCTTGACCCGGTAAAACGCTCGCCCAACAACCAAACACCCCGCCGGATCAAATCGACGGGGTGTTGCATTCAATTTTTGAACCCGAGCTTAGCGGTTGGGGGCCGGGTATGGTGCCGCCGGAATTCTCAAAGGCGAGCCCTGCATGGTTGGGCTGCCGGGAGGGGGCGGCAATTGACTGCCGCCGATAGGCAAAGGGGAGACGGCAGGTCCACTCACATTGGGTGGAGGGTTAGGGTTCACCACCGGAGCAGGCGGTGCCACCGGCTTGGGCGATGGGGCTTCCGCTGGTGGAGGGGGCACTGGCAGGTCACCCGGGACGGGTGCTGCAGGGGCCTCTGGCGCCGCGGGAGGTGGCGATGGAATCGAAACCATGGAGCTGGGTGCTGGAGGAGGCACCAAATCCGCCGCCCCAAGTGGACTGGTCTCTCCGGGATTGGCACCCACCTCTTTGGATGAGGAAACAGTGCTGCCGGGGGTCTGGATTTCCTTGGGAGGAACCACTCCCTCGGTGATCGGGGCAACGCCGGGAACCTTGGGCAATGGCAATTGACTGGCCGTGTTGTAGGCCGAGCCCTGGGCGGTGGGAGGCGGCACAAGGCCCTTGGTGCCACCGGATGCAGCGGACTGGAACCCTGTGGATTGGCCACGCCCGGCGGCCTGCGTCACACCGGAGGATCCAGACTTGTTGCCGGAGGTCTGCTGAACCGATCCAGGAGGCGAAAACGCGTTGCCGGTTCCGTCGTCCGCAGAAGCTATTTCAGATGGAGTCTTCCTCTGCGCGGTGGCACCGTCGGTAGGCTTCACCTGCCACATGGGCGGCGGACTGGCCGGGCCGGAATTCCGGGAAAGGAAGCCCTTGCCACTCTGGCATCCGGTTAGCCCCAAGCCCGTGCCAAGAGCCAAGCCCCACAGGCCAGCGTTCAGCCAAGTTTTTCGGTTCGAGCGCATCGTGCACCCCTTGATCGTCAGCAACTTCCCCGCATCCTTGCGGAGATCAGCTCAAGCGAACTTCCAGTCACGGCGGGGCAGTACCCGAAAGGAAGCTTTCAAATCAATAGAGTTTCGAGGATCCGCAGTAGCGTCTCATTCCCTGCCGAGCGTTGTCCACACCCAGCCTATGGCCAAGCCGCCTGCCAACCCGGCCCCGTGTGCCCAGTTTGCCATGGGTGAAGAAGGAACCGGCGCCAAAATTCCCATCAATAACCAGCCCACCAGCAACATAGCTGTGCCCGGACTCATGAATAGTCCCATCCGCGGGGCACGGACCGATGCAACCCAGATGAAGCCGGCAATCCCGTAAAGCACTCCCGACATGCCCCCAAACCGGATACCGGGACCGAAAAAGGCCTGAGCACAGTTGGAAAAAACCGCAAGCACCAGGACCATCAATGCCAGACGCCATGTTCCGATGGATCTCTCCAGGGCAGTCCCCAGGCTGGAAAGCATCAGCATGTTGAAAAGCAGGTGGATCCCATCCAGATGTAAAAAAATGGGCGAAACCAGACGCCACACCTGGCCCTTGGCAATGCTCTCCATAGGCGCACGCAGGGAAAAGGGAAATCTCACCAAATCCTGCGGTGAACCGATCTGCACCTCGCCCGAAGGTGCCTGGAACCAAAGCGCGTCTTGGACACGCTTTTTGTCTCCGCTCATGCCAAGTAGGTACACCACAACCGACACAACTATCAGCAGAACAGTCAATGGGGCCCTGATGGCCCCGGTTCCTTCCACACGGCGCTCAAAAGTTTCCTGACGGCGCTCGTAGGCCTTTTCCTCGCGCTCTTCCAGTTGTCGCAACTTGCGGGCCGACAGGCTTGCTTGCGCATAAGCAGGATTTCCTGGCTCGGCGATAAACCTGACCCACAACTCGCGGGCCTTTGCCACCTGGTCTTCCTCGATAACCCACACGTCCCAGCCAGCCTTGGCCAGCATCACCTTGGCATCGATGCCTTGGGTGAGCAGGTAATCGGCAAAGCGGTTTGCCGTGGCCGTATCCTCGGAATATCCCACCTGCCGCATGCGCGGGCTCCTTTTGCCTTGGGCCTTCAGGCGGGCACTTCCTTACCCTGAAAACCGGTCGAATTTCATCATACTCACTAGAAATAGCTTGTGGACGCTTGGAATGACTGCCCGATATCCCCTGGAAAACCCCATGCGCGAAAGCCAGCCGAAAAGGAAGAAACGAGCCGGCAAAATCATGGCGGAGCTCACGCGGCTCTATCCGGACGCCAAATGCGCGCTGGCTTATGAAAGCCCCTGGCAGCTCCTGGTAGCCACCATCCTTTCGGCGCAGTGCACGGATGCCCGGGTCAACATGGTGGTCCCTGCCCTGTTCAAGCGTTTCCCCACCGTGGAAGCCATGGCTAAGGCCAGCCAGACCGATGTGGAAAAGCTTGTGCAATCCACCGGATTTTTCCGCAACAAGGCCAAGAACCTGATCGCCTGCGCCAAGGCCTTGGTGGACCAGCACCAAGGCGAGGTGCCCAACCGGCTGGAAGCCCTGGTCCCGCTGCCCGGTGTTGGCCGGAAAACCGCCAATGTGGTTCTGGGCAACGCCTTTGGAATCCCGGGAATCACTGTGGATACCCATGTGGGCCGTTTGTCACGCCGGCTGGGCCTGACCAAACACGAAGACCCGGTGAAGGTGGAACAGGACCTGATGGAGCTATGGCCTGCAGAGAGCTGGACCATCGGGTGTCTGCGCGTGATCGACCATGGTCGGGCTGTATGCGACGCCCGCAAACCCAAGTGCGAGTCTTGCAGTCTTTCATCCATGTGTCCGAAAATGGGCATCCATTGAACTTGTTTTTTGGAGAATCAAGATGAGGCATCCCGCCCAGCGCCTGTTGGACCGTTTTGTACGGTATGTGAAGGTGGACACCACCGCCAATGACTCCTCCCCAACCTACCCCAGTTCGCCCGGGCAATTGATTTTGGGCAAGTTGATCGCCGACGAGCTTCGGGCCATGGGTGCCAAGGAGGTGGAGCAGACCGACAAGGGCATCGTTTTCGCCACGCTGCCCGCGGTGCAAGCCAAACCCGGCCCTGTGGTAGCCTGGATCGCCCACCTCGACACCTCACCGGAAACCACCGGCAAGGATGTTCAACCGATGGTGCACAGCAATTACCAGGGCCAAGCGATTCCGCTTCACGGCAAACCAGGATTGGTGCTCGATCCCGGGCACCATCCCGACCTGGCTGCCTTGGTGGGCAAAACCATCGTCACCACCGATGGCAGCACGCTTCTGGGCGCTGACGACAAGGCTGGGGTGGCCGTGATCATCGAGGCAGCGCACCGTCTTTTGGAAAAACCCAACCAACCCCGCGGCACCATCCGCCTGTGCCTCACCTGCGACGAGGAAATCGGCAAGGGGACCGACCACCTGGACCTGAAAAAGCTGGGCGCGGATTGGGCCTATACCCTGGACGGCGGCGGCACCAGCGAGATTGACCACGCCACCTTCTCGGCCGACCTTGCCGAGGTGATCGTGCATGGGGTGAACATTCATCCCGCCATCGCGAAAGACCGCATGACCAACGCCCTGCGCATGGCCGGGATACTGCTGGAAAGGCTGCCTCGCACCATGGCACCCGAAACCACCGAGGGCGAGAAAGGATTTTTGCACCCCTACAAAATTGAGGGGGGAGTCGATCGCGTGCGCATCGCGATCCTGCTGCGCGATTTCCAGACCGCCAAGCTCGCCGAGCAAGCCGACTTGCTGCGTTCCATCGCGCGTTCCATCGAAGCCGATTTCCCTGCGGGTCGCATTGAGATCAACATCAAACCGCAATATCGCAACATGGCCGACGGCATGGAGAAAGCCCCCCACGTCCTCCCCCTGGCCCAGCAGGCAATGGAAGCGGCTGGCCTGGCCCCCAGACTCACCAGCGTTCGCGGCGGCACCGACGGGAGCCGTCTCACCGAAAAAGGCCTCCCCTGCCCCAACCTTTCCTGTGGCGAGCACAATCTGCATTCGCCACTGGAATGGACCTGTCTGGAGGAAATGGATACAGCCTGCTCCGTGCTGGAGAAGATGGCCGTCATCCTGGCCCAGGGATAAATGGAACTGCTTTTCCCGAAGGCTTGGGTGGTAAATATGCCCCGGATGGCATTGCCTTTTGAAATCCTCCGGAGAACCGAAGAGTCAAGCCTGGGGCTTTACCGAAAAAAATAAAATCCTTGGTAACTGGGACAAAGTCCTCATCCCGCCTGGAATCGCCCCAGCATCGCCAAGGCAATGGCCCCGTGCAGCACCACTTCCTCCCCTAACTCGGCGCCCAACAGATCCACCAAGTGGGCGTAGGGGGCGAAGGTTTGTCGGCGCACCGATTCACGCAAAGGAGCCAGGTAAGTTTCCTCACCCAGCAACGACACCCCACCACCCACCACCAATCGTTTGGGGCAGGCGATCGCCATCACTTGGGCCAGGCCAAAGCCCAACGCGTCTATGCCATCCTGCAACACCCTTTTGGCCAAAGCATCGCCCGCCTGGGCGGCCTTGGCAATGGCGGGCACCGTCACTTCCTCAGGCTTTCCTTGGGAAAGAATGGAAGTTTCGCCGGCATCAAGCGCTTTGCGTGCCTGTCGCTGCATGCCCCAACCTGAACCGATCTCCTCCACAATGGGGCCACCGGGGGACAGCCTCAAATGCCCAACCTCAGCACTGCCCAATCCCGCGCCCGGGTGAATCCCCACCCCTTCCAAGATAAGGCCACCGCCAATGCCTGATCCGACCGTGGTGTAAAACATTGGCCGGACGCCGCGCCCGGCGCCCCGCTCTGCCTCTCCCAACCCTGCCACATCGGCATCATTACCCACCACGCAGGGTACTTTGGCCATATCGGCCAAAAACCCTGCCAGTGGAATGTTTTCCCAACCGTGGATCTGATGCGAGCAGATGGTGGTGCCCGTGGCGGAATCGACCGGTCCACCATAGCCGACCCCAATCGCCTTGATGGTCCCAAATTGCCCTGAAAACCTGGCTATCAGGGAAGGAATCTCCTGAGCCAAACGATGCCGTATGCCTTCCCCGCCCCGCCCAGCGTCCACTGTGGCACGCCAGATTTCGCCGATTTCACCTGCATCGTTGGCCACGGCTACTTGCAGTTTCGTGCCGCCGATTTCCACACCCATCCACATACCGGGTCACTCGCTTAAAAAGAGGTTCAGCTCGCCATTAACGGCGACGGGTCAGGCTACGCCACTGCATCTGGCCCAAAAAGCATAGGACAACCCCCAGGCACAAGCCCACCACCAAAGTGCGCCAGTTGGGGAGCTCTAAACCAGCGGGCGTCTTCTCGCTCTCCCCTCCGGAAGACGTATTGGCCTCAGATTGCGCCGACTGGTCCTTGGCAGCAGCTTGTGAAGCCTCGGCTGCCGTTCGCAGAATCTGCCAGTGGCTCACCAGATCCGGAAAATTGCGCAGGCGGCGGGCATCCACCAATTCCTCCAACACGGCGCGGGCAGGAATGATTTCGCCCCGGGCATTCAGCCATTCGCCATAGAGCCAATAGAGGCGGTTATCGGTGGGATTCCACAGCACCAGTTGCTGAACGGTGGCCAAATCATCGGTGGCCTCCCGCCAAAAAGCCGGGGAAGCAGGACCGGCAGAATATTGCTTGCCAGCCCCGGGCACCGGGCCGCCGCGCAGGTCCTCCAGTTTGAGCGTGGCAAAGGATGCCGCACCCTCCCGAAGTCGGGAGCGCCATAAACGATACTGGGCTTCCTCGGCGGCAAGCGAAGAGCGCCATGTGGCAAAGTCCCAGCCTTTAGGTGCCTTGTCTGGGGATTGGGGCCAGGCATCCAGCGCCCTTCTTTGGGTGGTGACAGCCCTGAGCAAGAAGGCAACATCCCCTTGCCTGGCTGCCTGTGCCGCATAGCAGGCAGCCAAGTTGAGCATCCCCAAAAAACGATCGGGAGCCGGGAGCTCCTCACGATCGACCAATCGCTCCAGATCAGCCATCGCCGCATCGGGTCGCCCCAGACGCATCAAAGCCACGGCCAATTCCATCCGGTCCATCGGGCCCGGATTGGCTGTCTTTTCCAACTTTTCATGGAGCGACAGATACTCGGCCCGGAGGGACCCTAGTTCCACGGGAATGGTTTTGTCGTTGGCTTCGGTGCCGCGCAGCTCCCCCAGTGCCAGACGCAGGGCGGAAAACGGCAACGGCCCGGCCAAGGGCTTTTCCAAGGAACCGTAAATACCTGCCTGGCAATGACTTGCACAAAAAAACAGGGCCAGAGCCAGGGTGATGAATGACCATTTCATGAGGGAAATCATACCCGCGCGGACGGTCCGTTGACAGTTGACACCGTGAGCTGACTGGCGTTAGACACCCGCCCCGGAACCGAACATCCGTTCGGCGGCGGGGAGATTCTTGCCAGTGGGTTGGTTGGCTTCTGGTTTGTTGGCAATGCTGACACTTGCCCCACTCCAGGCGGGCAAGCCAGGGGACGGTCCGCCCACTTTGTTAGCCCCGGGCTTGTTGCCCAACCAAATTCCCGGGACAGAAACCAAGCCCGTCCCGTTACCCAAACCCCGGCCAATTCCAGCCGATGTCCCCGGCGACATGGCTGCATTGCCTGCACACCTGCCCCGATTCGATTTGGACCTGCGAATCGACCCCGCGGCCGGTTTGGTCACTGTGCGTGAGCGAGTGGCCTGGACCCACCCGGGGGGCCAACCGGTTCATCACTTGGTCTTCAATGCCCACGCCAACTTCGTGCTGCCCGAGAGCCAAGTGGGCGCGATGAGCAAAACCCTTGAAATCTTGCGGATGAACCCGGACGACGCGCTGGGGGTCAAACGGAGCGCACTGAACTTGCAGAGCGTCCGGCATATCCCGGCTGCCAAGGCAGCCGAGGGTGCCGTCGAACTGCCCCACCGTTTTGAAGGATCCACCGGCACCGACCTGGTCATCGATCTGCCCGCAGCCGTGGGGCCCGGCGAAACGGTCATGGTTGAGCTGGGTTTCACCCTGCGCCTCGACCCCAAGCAGGGGCGGTGGGGGCAATGGAAGGAAGTCATTTACCTGATGCAGTGGCTGCCGGTTCCAGCTTTTCTGGATCCGGTCAAAAGCTGGTTACCGACGCCATTTTTGCCGTGGCACCAGCCCTTTTGCAACGAGGCGGGAATTTACCAGGCCCAAATCACCCTGCCCAACGGCTGGGGGCTAGCCTGCTCCGGAACCCAAGTCGAAGAAACCACCAACCCGGACCAGCCGGGCTGGCGTCAGGTACGGGTGGAGGCACGCGGGCCGCGCGATTTTTCCCTGGCCGTCAGCCCGCGATTCCGCTTTCTGGAAACCCACGCGGAACGGGGCGAAGGGCTTGCGCCAGTGAAGGTGCGGCTGGCGGTATTGCCAGGTCACGAGCCGATTGGCCAGCAAATTCTCGAACACGCGGCCACCGCCATTTCCACCTATTCCCGCTGGCTGGGCCCATACCCCTGGGATGAGTTCACCCTGGCCGAATCCTTCTTCGGGTGGAACGGCAATGAGGCCGGTTCGATGGTGTTTGTGGACCAGCGGGTTTTCACCCTGCCCCAATTGGCCGGCGGCTTTGTCGAATATCTGATCCTGCACGAAACCTGCCACCAGTGGTGGTACAACGCGGTGGGAACCGATGGCTTCCGCGAACCTTTTCTGGACGAGGGCCTGGCCACCGCCCTGAGCCACCGCTTGCTCGACAGCATTCATGGTCGCGAGCATGGCATGCTGCAACTGCCCACGGGTTTGGGCTGGTTGCCGAATATTCCGCGCGCCTCCTACCGTGCCAAGGGCTGGCACACCCTGGCCAAATCCGGCGGAGACGGCCCCATCCAGCAAACCATGGAGGAGTACCAGAACCTCGCGAAATTATTCGGCCTGGCTTACGACAAATCGAGCAAGGTTTTTGACATGATCGCCGACCGGCTGGGCGAGCAGGCGTTTCTTGAGTTCCTGCGGGTGGTGCAGCGCAAATACCGCCACCGGGTGCTGAGAATGGCGGACCTTGAAGCCGAGCTGGCGGAGTTCACTGGACAAGACTGGCAACCGTTTTTCGATCGATGGCTGCGGGGCCCGGGTCAATGCAACTGGGCCGTGGAATCCGTGGAAATCATCCCGCTTCACGGTCCGCGTAAGCTCCTGCGTACCAAGGCTGACAAACCCCAGCCGGTTCGGGCCGTGGTGCGGCTCAGCCGGTCCGGCCCCACAGTGGAGGACACCACGCTGGGTGTTCGCCTGCCCGGGGAAACCGGCTACTCGGTTCGTTTGCCGGTTTCAGCCGACATGGAATGGCAGTCCACCGACGGTTTGGCACGGGTCCATCCCCATGGCAAGGATCGCATGGAACTGGTGATTGACCTTCCTTCAGAGCCCGACCAGATCTCGGTTGATCCCGACCAGGTGCTTCCCGACCTGAACCTGCACGACAACCATTGGCGCAAAACCCCAAAAACCAGGGCAACCTGGCTGTACACGGGTCTGGATGAAACCGACCTGACCACGGACAACGACCAGTGGAATGTGATCGTGGGCCCGTGGCTCTACGGATCGTCCTACACCAATGCCTGGTACACACGGACCACCATGGCCGGCTTGCGCGCCGGCGCCTATCGCACCCAGGAATTTGCGGGCGGCGTCTATGCCGCCTACCGAACCGATTACCGTGATGTGGTGCTGGGAGCCGACGGCCTGGTGGAACATTGGCCTGATCCGTCCATGCAGGCCGGATTCAATTTCGAACAAAGGGTTTTCGAGTTCGAGGATGGGCAGTCCAACCCGCTGCGGGCCAGCCTTTTCGCACGAAAGGTGTTGTTTCCCAGCTCCAGCATGTACCTGCTGCCCTTCGATTTTGTGGAAGGATACGCCACCTACAGTGGCAACTTCCTACCTTATGCCCGAGAAATGCAGCAGGGTGCACAACGGTTCAATGAAACCACGGTGATGGGCCTGCACTACCGGGTGAACCGCCAGACGCCGTACTGGGACCCGCAAATGGGCTGGCAATTCGACATCGCCGGCGAAGGGGGGCAGGCTCAGCTCGACACCAATACCGGCATGGCCAAAATCTGGTCCCAATTGGCGGTGGTGACAGAACTCCCGGACTTCAACGCCCTCTTCGGCCTGACACCACGGTTACAGGAAAGCCTTAATCCGCTGTTTGTCCGCCTTTCCCGCACCCGACTGGCCCTGCGTGCCTATGCGGGCACCAGCGCGCCTGCCCGCGGACTGTTTTTCCCGATGGGCGGCAGTGAAGCATTCAGGGGCTACAGCCTGGCCCAGCGCCAGGGCAGCACCGTTTGGGTAGGCTCGGTGGAATGGCGTTTGCCCCTGATCGAACACATGGAAACCGATTTTTTCGACCACATCGGCGGCCTGCGCACCTTCCAGTTGGCTTTTTTTTATGATGTGGGTGATGCCTACGCCGCAGGCAATTCTGTCGGACCGGTAGCCCATGCTCTGGGTGTTGGATTGCGATTGGACACTGTGCTGCTTAGTTTTGTCGAACGGGCGACCATCCGCCTGGATTATGCCCAGACACTGGGTGAGGATGTTAGCCCCCAATTCTGGTTCGGCATCACCCAGCCCTTCTAAATACCCCAGATAACCAGAAATCTAGATATTCAATAAGAGGGCACCCCTTTTTTGCTGGCGGGGGCACAAAAGAAAACTGTGCCAAAAAGGGCCTGAAAAGTTTTTCTTGAGTGATTTTTTTTTGCCGTC
>DKBS01000028.1 GCA_002451275.1 Planctomycetaceae bacterium UBA6894
GAAACGATTTTCCGGTCCGGAAACCGGAACAGGGAGAAGATCATGCGCGTTCGATTGGATTATGGGAAGACTGGGCTGGATGTGGAAATTCCCGAGACCAATCGGGTGGTTGGCCCCCTGTCTATTCGAGAAGCAGCCCCCTTGGCGGACCCCAAGGCCGCTCTGGAAGCAGCCCTGGCCAAGCCAATCGGGACGCCTCCCCTGGCTGAGCTAGCAAAAGGCAAAAAAGATGCCTGCATTGTTATTTGTGATATCACCCGGCCTGTCCCTAATCAGCTGCTGTTGCCACCCATTCTGCGGACGCTGGAGCAGGCGGGCATCCCCCGGGACAAGATCACCATCCTGATCGCCACCGGGCTGCATCGTCCCAACGAGGGGGACGAGTTGGTGGAGCTGGTGGGCGCCGAGGTGGCCAAGAACTACCGCTGCGTGAACCACCACGGCAAGGTGCGGGAAGAGCATGACTTCATCGGCACGACGCCGCGCGGTGTGCCGGCATGGATTGACAGCCGATATGTCCGCGCCGACCTGAAGATCACCACCGGTTTGATCGAGCCCCACCTGATGGCGGGCTACTCGGGCGGCCGGAAACTCATCTGCCCGGGCATTGCCGGCCTGGACACCGTGAAGGTGTGGCATGGCCCCAAGTTTTTGGAGGATCCGCGCGCGGATTGCGGCATCCTGGAAGGCAACCCGGTGCACGAGGAGAACACCCTCATCGCGAAGATGGCCGGGTGCGATTTCATCGTGAATGTGGCTATCGACGGCAAGCGTCAAGTCACCTGGCTGGGGGCCGGGGACATGATGGATGCCTGGATGGAAGGCGTGAAGTTTGTGGAGCAAGTGGTGCGCGTGGGTGTGCGCGAACCGCTGGATATCGTGGTGACCTCCTGCGCGGGTTATCCGCTGGACACCACCTGGTACCAGGCGGTGAAGGGACTGACGGGGGCTTTGCCCATTGTGAAGCGCGGCGGCACGATCATTTTGGCGGCCAGCCTGACCGAAGGGGTTGGCAGCCCCGAATTCCAGGAAGTGCTGCGGGATAATCCGTCGCTGGACAAGTTCATCGAACGGATCCAGACCACCGACTATTTCGTGATGGACCAGTGGCAGGTGGAGGAACTGGCCAAGGTGCGCCGCCGGTGCAAGGTGAAGGTGGTGACGCAGGGGTTGAGCGCCGATGTGCTGCGCAAATGCCATGTGGAACCAGCCGAGAGCGTGGAGAAGGCGATCGCCGAGTGCTTGGAGGAATACGGGGCCAACGCGCGGATCGGGGTGATCCCCAAGGGTCCATATGTGCTGCCATATGTGGAGGCGGGGGTCGGGACCTGAGTGGTTTGGCGCAAACGGTCTGTGGCCCTGCCCCGTTGAGAAGGTGGCGGACCCATTCGCCACACCCTTCTGTTTGGCTGCCCCGGTGGAGGAAAATGTCATGCATCAGCAAGTCAACGAACTTGGACGGCGGTTCTGGTTGGCCGGTGTGGGAGCCAGCTTGGCAGCCCTGAGCACAGGTCGCTTATCCACCCTGATGGCCCGTGATGTTTGGGACGCACCCATGAAAGCAGTCGTTACGGGGAGCAATCGCTTCGGGTTCGAGCTGCTGCGCCAACTTGAGGGTGGCAACAGTTTTGTCTCCCCCACCAGCATTTCTGCAGCCTTGGGGATGACTGCCCTTGGTGCCAAGGGGGAAACCTTGGAGCAAATTGCACAAGTGTTGCATTTGTCTGCCGGAACGCCTCTCCTGGACACAGGCTGGAAAGACCTGATCATCGGCTTGGTGGCTGAGAAACCGGGTCGGCAGGTGAAGCTGGCCAACCGTTTGTTCGGGCACCAGGGCTTCACTTTCCTGCCCGACTTCACCAACCGCCTGTCTTCCGCCTTCGCGGCACCCCTGGAGCGGGTGGACTACAGCAACCCCGAAGCGGCCAGAAACCGGATCAATGGCTGGGTGGAGGAAAACACCAACCAGCTCATCAAGGATCTGATCCCCTCGGGGGTGCTGACGCCGCTGACACGGCTGGTGCTGGCAAACGCCATCCACTTCAAGGGGGACTGGCAACTTCCCTTCACCAAAGGCGCCACCACGCCCGGCAAGTTCCAGGTCAACCCGGACAAGATCCTGACCCTTCCCATGATGAAGCAGACCGGCAATTTCCGGCTGCGAGAAAATGACAGCGCCGAAGCGGTGGAAATGCCCTGCAAGGGGAACGACCGCAGCGTCGTTTTTGTCCTGCCGAAAAAGCGGCACGGACTAGCCGCGGTGGAAAAAGAGCTGACCCCCCAGAGCCTTGAGAAGTTGGTGGGTGGCAATGCACCCAACCAGCGTGTGGAGCTGGTGGTGCCGCGGTTCGAGGTGAACACCTCGCTGTCGCTGAAGAAAACCCTGAGCGCCCTGGGCATGGCCAAGGCGTTCAGCGACACCGCGGATTTCACGGGGATGAGCACGGAAGACAAAACGCTGCACATCGACGAGGTGGTGCACAAGGCGGTGCTGAAAGTGGACGAGCAGGGCGCCGAGGCCGCTGCCGCGACCGGGGTGGTGATCGGGGTCCGCTCCGCGATCATCCCGCAGGAGGTGCGCAAGTTCACGGTGGACCAGCCGTTCCTGGTGGCGATTGTGGACAAGCCAACCAACGCGATTCTTTTCCTTGGGCGGGTGACGGAACCGAAGGAAAAAGCGTAGGGTGGAATCCACCTCCGAGGAATCCACGGCACCGACATAAAGTCGGTGCCGTTTTTTTGCCTGCACCCCCGGCAACGACGGCCCACTACCCATCCTTTGGAAAACTGGTGTAGGCTATCCGGTTCAGAAGAACCGGAGTCCTGCCATGGCCCTCTCCCTGCTTTGCGCCTGTGTCCTTTCCTGTCCCGGTGTCGAACCCTGGGCGGATTCACAGCTCCCCACCGTGCCCGGGCTTGCCGCGTGGTACAGCGCTGAGGCACAGCCGAAAGCGTTTGCGGCCAGTGGCCTTGCTGTCCCCAAGGACGGGGAAGGTTTGGCGCACCTGTTTGACGGCTCGGGTAAGGCGCAGCACTTGCGCCAAAGCAAGGAGAGCCTGCGGCCCAAACTAGTCCGCAAGGCCGACCGTTGGCTGATCCGGCTCGATGGTGAGGATGATCACCTGAACCGGTCGGCCAAGGAGGCACCATCCACCCGCCAACTGACGCTGTTCGCGGTGCTGGTGCCGCACAAGAGCCCCGGCAGTTTCCACGGGCCCTTCGCGCTGGGGGCCACCGACGGCCGGGACTACGAGACAGGTTTCAACATCGACCTGGGCAGCCAGTTCAAGGAAAAGTTCGAAACCTTGAACCTTGAAGGCAAAGGCATGGGCGGAGAGCGCAACCTGTTGACCCGGACCTGGCCCCTGGGTGAGGCGCATCGGTTGACCGCGGTGGTTTCGGACCAGGAAGCCACCGTGTGGGTGGATGGTTTGAAGCAGGGTTCGCGGCCACGCAGCGGTGGGGAGATTGCCTGGCAGGAACTGGTGCTGGGTGCCCGACGCTACACCAATGGCCCCGGGCCGCACGAGGTGCGGGGCAGTTTTCCGGGAGACATCGCAGAAGTGCTGGTCTTTGACCGGGCACTGAATGAAGGCGAGCGTCAGCAGGTGGAGCAATACCTGGCAACAAAGCATGGCAAGTTGATGCAAGCCGACCGGGTGGCCCTGGGGCTGCCCGAAGCGACCGCACCCATCAAACTGCTGGACCCGGTGGTACCCTGCCAGGTGCTGGTGCCGGGCTTTGAAGCCCGATGGCTGCCTATTGATTTGCCCAACATCAACAACCTGATATACCGGCCCGATGGCAAGCTGATCGCCCTAGGCTACAACGGCATGGCCTGGCTGCTGGAGGACACCGACAACGACGGCCTGGAGGACAAGGCGACTGTTTGGTTTGACAACCCGAAGGGCAGCGTGCGTTCGCCCATTGGCATGGACCTGTTGCCCAAAGGGCATCCGCTGGGCGAGGGTCTGGTGGTGGCCTGCAAGGGGAAGGTGGTGCTGCTGCATGACCCGGACAACGATGGCAAAGCCACGGAAAAGGTGCTGGCCCAGGGCTGGGTGGAACTGCCGCTGAATGTGGACGCGCTGGGCGTGGCGGTGGACCCCAAGGACGGTTCGATCTACTTCGGCCTGGGATGCGCCGATTTTTCCAACGGGCATCAGGTGGGCAAGGATGGCAAGTCCGCATACCAGTTGCATTCGGAGAGGGGTACCATCCTGCGGTTATCGCCGGATGCCAGCAAGCGCGAGGTGGTGTGCACAGGCATTCGCTTCCCGGTGGCCCTGCGCATGGGCCCTGGCAACGAATTGTTCTGCAGCGAACAGGAGGGCGCCACCTGGCTACCGAACGGCAACCCGTTTGACGAGCTATTGCACATCCGCAAGGGCTTGCACTTCGGCTTTCCGCCCCGGCATCCGAAGCATCTACCGAATGTGGTGGATGAACCGAGCCTGTGGGACTACGGCCCACAGCACCAATCGACCTGCGGTTTCAATTTCAACCTGGGGGTGAACGGCGGCCCCGCCTTTGGCAACAAGCTGTGGCAGGGCGATGTGCTGATGACGGGGGAATCACGGGGCAAGATTTATCGCACCACCCTGGCAAAAACAGAAGCCGGATTTGTGGCGGGCACCCGCATTCTGGCCTGCCTGAATGTGCTGACCGTGGATTGCTGCGTGAGCCCGCAGGGTGACCTGCTGGTGGCCACCCATTCGGGACCGCCTGACTGGGGCACAGGTCCTGCGGGGAAGGGCAAGCTGCTTCGGCTAAGGCAAATTGATCAGGAAGCCCCACAACCTGTAGCAGTTTGGGCGAGCAGCCCGCGGGAAGTGGTGGTGGCCTTTGATAAACCCCTTTCCGCCGAGGCGGTGGAAGGACTGCTGGCCAACACCCGGATCACGGCTGGCGACGCGGTACGCGCGGGGGACCGTTTTGAGGGCATGCGACCGGGGTATGAAGTGGTGGCACGACAACTGCGCGAACCGAGACGCTCGCTACGGGTGACGGCAGCACGGGTGAGCCCGGACAGGCGGTCGCTCCTGCTGGAGACCGACACCCATGCCTGGGACACCTGGTACTCGCTAGAAATACCGGGCCTGGGCAGGGCCGGGTTGAAGAACCAACCTGCTGGAGCATTGCCCCAGCATGGCGTGGTGGACCTGGACTATACCCTGAATGGCGTGCAGGCGACGGTGCTAGCGCAAACGCAGCAGTTGTGGCAGGGATGGCTGCCCCATCCCCACGCGGGTGTGACCCATGCGCTTTTGGCAGGAAACCAGCAACTGGAGCAACTGCGGGGGATTCCTGGTGCCCATGTTTGGATGTTTGACGGCAAACTGAACCTGAAGGACATGCTGCGGCCGGCCGTGCAACCGGGAGCGGCCATCGACCATGTGCCGCCGCCTGAAACCGTGACCCTACGATTGTCCTCCGACCGGGGGTTCCACTGGAAAGTCGGCGGCCAAGAAGTTGCCTCGAAAGACGGGAGCGCAGTCAGCATCACCTTGGAAAATCCGGTTAAACCATTAGGCTGGGGTGCGGTTTTCGATCCCGCCAATGGCGCCCCCCAGGTGGAAATGGCCTGGAGCACGAAAGAGGACCCGAACCGATGGCGGCCCATGCCCACCACCCGTTTCCTTGTCCCCTGGGCACCGGACACCAAGGCCAGCCAGAACGCGACCGTGGTGGCGCAGAATCTGCCGGGTGACTGGGCCCGGGGGCGCAAGCTGTTCAACGACCCGAATATCGGCTGCGCCAAGTGCCATTCGGTGAACGGTGCGGGGGGCAACCTGGGGCCGGACCTGGGCAATCTGGCCTTCCGGGATCCGGAATCGGTGCGGCGGGACATTGTGAACCCCAGCTACGCCATTCACCCGGACTACCTGGGCCATGTGGTGACCCTGAAAAACGGGAAGGTGCTGACCGGCACCTTGCGCAGCAAAGGGAACACGCTGCTGGTGGGCGACTCGCAGGGGATCACCCATGAGGTGCCGCGCGGGGAGGTGGAATCGCTGGAGCCGGTGGCGAAGTCGGTGATGCCGGACAAACTGGACGAGAAACTGGGCAAGGAAGGCATGGAGGACCTGATCCACTTCCTGCTGAGCGGCGCGCCGAGCATGCCTCTGGAAGGCAGGGCGGTTCCCTACCCGGCCCGAAGCCGGGCCGAAGTGCTGAAGGTTTTGGCAGGGGCCCCGGAAGGAAAAGTGCAGAAGGGGCCATTGCCGATCCTGCTGACAGCGGGGCCCAAGGACCATGGCCCGCAGGAACACGATTACCCGGCGTGGCAGAAGGTGTGGACGCGGTTGATGACGATGGCGCCCAGGGTGGAGGTGGACACCGCCTGGGAATGGCCCAAAAAGGAACAGCTTGAAAAAGCCAAACTGCTGGTGCTCTTCCAACGCGGCGATTGGAACGGGCAACGGGCCGAGGATATGGACGCCTTTTTGCAACGGGGCGGCGGCGTGGTGCTGCTGCACTGGGCGGTGGATGGGCGGTCGCAGACTGAGGCTTTTGCCGAGCGGATCGGGCTGGCGGCGCATGGTGGCGGCATCGGTTTCCGTCATGGACCGTTGACCCTGAACCTGCAGAAGGACGCGCTGAGCCATCCGATCTTGCGGAATATGGGCGACCTGAAAATCCACGATGAGAGCTACTGGAAGCTGACCGGCCGGGAGGAGCGGGTGCAGGTGCTGGCGCGTTCCAAAGAGGACGGGAAAGACTGGCCCCAGGTGTGGACCAAACAAACCGGCAAGGGTCGCGTGGTCGGGCTGATCCCGGGCCACTACAGTTGGACCTTTGATGATCCCCTCTTCCGCGTGCTGCTGCTGAGGAGTATGGCGTGGGCGGCCGATGAGCCGGTGGACCGGTTCAATGAATTGGTCTGGCCGGGGGCGCGGGTGGGGGAGTGAGGCCAGACCTCAAATTCCAAATGGTTTAGTTTGGCCGGATGTCATTCGTCTTGGGCATCCAGGTTTAAATCACCTTTTTCGGCGTCGGTGAGGAACGCCGTCGCCCCTCCGTCTTGAGTGTAAATGACAACCGGCACACTTTCACCCATCGCTGCTTCCGCTAGCAGACGCCGCAAATCGAGGCTCATCTTCAATCCCTCTAACCGCTGCAGAAGCTCGGCAAAGGTGCAGATTATTGGCACCGGTATCAATATGGGAATTTCCCGTTCTCGGTGGACCAGCAAAAGCAGCGCCTGACCACCACGCAGACGGGCAGTTTGCCCTTCAATAACCCGTAGAATTAGCGGGTCCTCCATAACCGCCATGAGCATGGGGGTTCCGTCTGGCATGGCAGTGTGAGTCCTTAACCAGTAGACCAAGCTACAAATCCACTTCAACCAAACCGGACAAGGTTCAAGCAGGGCGGAGGAGGGATGGTGGTAGCCATCCCTGATCGTTTGCAGTACACCCCGCCCTAATACCATAAAGAGTACATTTAAAATAGAAATTACTTTTTCAGCGCCTGGTCGAAGAACGCGAAGACATCGACCAGGCAGGCCTGGACCACGGTGAGGTGCTCGAGGCCCGGGTAGATCTTGAGGGTGACGGACGGGTTGCCGGCTTGGCCGAGGGCTTCCGCCAGACTTTTGGCGCTTTTCAGGGCGAAGTCTTTGTCTCCCACGCCGACGAAGTAGGGTAGTTTTTGCCAAACCTCGCCCTTGCCGGCACGACCACCGCCGCCCAAAGCGGCCACGGCGCGGAGTTGTTCCGGCTTGCGGGCGGCCCATGCGGTGGCGTTGGCGGCACCCATGGAATGGCCCACGGTGACCACCCGGCTTTTGTCGATGGGGTGCCATGCGGATAGTTTTTCGAGCATGTCATCGGTGGGACCATTGAGGGGGCTGATGAACAGCCAGCCTTTTTGGGCCGCCAGTTTGGGAGCAAGGGCGCCGTGGCCCTCGCAAAACAGGTTTTCGCTGCCGCCGGCACCATGGAGCGCGACCACACAGGTGAGCGGGGTTTTGCCATCGCGCTGGGCACCCTCGACCCGCACCACCTTGTCGGTGGCCCCCATGGGCAGGGCCAGCCAGAGGGGACCGGGCGCCGTGGGGCTGGGCCACACCTTTCCAGCCTTCAAATCCTCGACAGCCCCTGGCAGTTCGGCAAGCCACCGGCCCAGGGGGTATTCGGTTTCCAGGTCCTTGCCCTGGACGGCCTGCTTGAGCCGGCCGTGCAACAACTGCCAGGTGGAACGGCCCACCGAGGGAGGAAGCTTTGCCACCTCCCCTGCCAAGGATTCAAGCCTGGCCAGTTTGGCAGGCAGGTCTTCCACCACCCACAGGGACACCTTGCCCGTGGCCAGCGGATTGGCACCAACGCGCACCTCGTAGGCGAGAGCGTAAGGACCGGGCATGGTGCCCTCAGGCAGCACCGCCGTGAAATCCTGGTTGGCGTCAGCCAGATCAGACACCTTGCACGGTGCGGAGAGCGGCTTGCCGCTTTCGACCAGATGCATGACGGCATCCGAAGGGACCATGCCCTGCGGTTTGTAGATCCACGCCAGCTTGCCTTTCACCTGGCGGGTCTTCGCGTCCACCAGCGTTTGCGGCACACGCACCACCAGTGCCTGAGCCCAGCGATTGGATTCGGGCACCTCGACCAGTATGAAACGAGCCTGATCGAGCAATTGCGCGGCGCGAGACAGGTTGCCGGACAGGAAGCTGAAGGCGAGGGGTTCGAGGATGGCGGCCGCCTCACGGCGCTTGTCGTCATTGGGCTGGGCATCCCAGGCGGCCTCGAAGGCGCGCAGTTTCAAGCCGACGAGGTAGCGATCGGTCATGACTGCCCTGGCCGGCATGACTGTCAGGGCCAGGGCACAGAGTGTGAGCAGGACCACACGCAGTTGGGATACCTGTTTGCCGATTCCTCGCATGTGGTCCAACTCCCTGAGCGGTCCCTACCGTTGACCCTTGCCCAACCACGGGCTGAGGGTGGACAGGCTGGCGGTGGGAAATCCATTCACCTCGATGGTGCCATTTCTCATGCGGATTTCCAAGGTGTTGGATCCCAGCCACCGGGGATCATCCGCGCGGACGCGGTCGGAAAGCGTGAGCAACCGCTGGTTGGCCGAACCGATGAAGCGCCGGACGGGTTCGGGTTGGGTGTGGTCATAGGGGCCATCCACCAGCCAATCGGTCTGGGCCAGAAGGGCATCAACCGCAGGGTGTTGCCGGGCCTGCAATTCCTCGTGGCTATGGCCTGAAAAGACCAGGGTATTGACCCCGAGGGTGTGGGCGTGGCGCAGCAGAAACGCCGCGGCCTCAGGTTGTGCGGTGGGTTCGCCACCCAAGAGGGTGATACCCTCGACACGGTGCTCGCTGACCGCCTGGGTGATTTCGAGGGCCAGGGTCTCCAGCGGGAGCAGTTGGCCACCGGTAAAGCTGAGGAAGTGGGGATTGCAACACCCGGCACAGCGGAGGGGGCAGCCTTGGAACCAGAGGGCAAAGCGTTTGCCCGGGCCCTCGGCCTCGGTGCAGACGACCCGGTGGGCGACACGGGCATGGCGCACCGGAGTGTCGATGGTCTCCAGACTGTGCGGGGTGATCAGGGACACGGCGGCAGGTCCTGGATGCTGGGCGCGGTGATGGCGCCGGAAACATCCGGCCATTCCACGAAGCACTATACACCCAGAGACAAGCCAACGGTCGCCAGGGTGCCGGTAAAAAAATGGGGCAGGTCCGAGGTCACTGGGCCAGCGATTGTTCCTGGGCCTGCAGGGCCAGGGGTTTGGGAGCATCGGGCGCGGGGGCTTTCAGGGCCTGGCCGGTGCGGGCGACACGAATCACCAGCAGGCGACGGACCGGACGCTCGGTGTCGATCTGGGTGAGCCAGGAGAGTCCAAGCCCATCGACCGGCTTGTTGGAGCAACCGATGACCAGGTATTCGGAAGGGGCCAGATCCACCTCCACAGCCAACCCCTCGTATTTTTCCTGTTCCTGCCGCTGGGTGAGCTGCCAGGACATCACCCCCTCGGCATCGGTGACCGACTGGGGCTCAAACAGCATCTCGCCATGGCGCAGCACCGGCACCACCTTGACGGACAGTTTCTTTTCCTCACCGGGCTTGCAGGTGACTTCCCACTGGCATTGGGCCTTGGCGAACTCGACTGACTCGGACTGGTCTCCATCCCGCAGCGTGAAGCGGAGTGTCTCGTGCTTCAAGGCGGGGAAGGGCGAGTAAGGCTGGCCCAGACGGGTTTGCACCTGACGGGGCGCAACCGATGTTTTCTCGGAAGTGAGCAGGGCGAGAAAATCAGAAGGTGGATGGCCACCCAGCAGGCCGGCACGCAAACCGTTGGCGGCCAGGTTGGCCTTGGACTCCAGGGGCAGGGCCTGCTCATCGACCATGGACCACAGTTCCTGGCCGACATAGCTGTCGGTGAGGGGCACCTCGATCACGGAAACCGCCATGGTGATGGCATCCGTGCCCTCCACGCCTGACAGGGGCAGCGGGGGACGGCGAACACCCCAGGACGCGGCTTTGTTCTCATCCTCGCGCGAGTGCATGCAGCCGGAACACAACCCGAGGGTTGCGACCAGCAGCAGGGCAAGTCGTGCCAATGGCCCGCGCGCGGACATGAGTGTGGATAACCCCCTTCGGACAGACCCCCCGGTTCGTCCGTAGGGGCGCGCCATGCCCTGCGTGGGCCTGCCGCGTCAAGAGGAAAGCGGCCCAAACCCCGGGCAGTGGGCCCCGGCAATGACTTGCGGCACCCGGGATTGGGTGAAACGATAGGGACCTGACGAGAGTGAGGCGCCACCGCTTAGGGAGAGCTGTTGATGGGACCCCTGATGGGACAATTCAGGCTGGATGGCAAAACGGCGCTGGTAACCGGCGGCAGCAAGGGGTTGGGGCTGGCGATGGCCCGCATCCTGGGCGAGGCCGGCGCCTCGGTGGTGATCTGCAGCCGGAATGCCGCCGAGCTAGAGAAGGCGCTGGGCCAGATTGAGGTGGGGGGAACCGCCCGCAAGGGTTTTGTGGTGGCGGACCTGGGAAAACGGACGGAAGCGGAACGCCTGGCCGAGGTGGTGCAGCGCGAGTACGGCACGGTGGACATTCTGGTGAACAACGCAGGCACCAACAAACCGCAACCCATCGATGCAATTGACGATGCGGTGTGGGACGCGGTGATGGAGTTGAACCTGAACAGCGTGATGGCACTGAGCCGCGCCCTGTGCAAGGGGATGAAGGCCCGCGGCTGGGGCCGGATTGTGCATATCAGTTCCATCATGGGGCTTTTGAGCAAAGAGAAACGCAATGTGTATTCCGCCACCAAGTCGGCCCTTTTGGGGCTGTGCCGGGCAATGGCCCTCGATCTGGGGCCCCATGGAGTCACGGTGAACTGCCTTTCGCCCGGGCCGTTTTTGACCGACTTGCCGATGTACGTGCTGAGCGATGCCGAAAAACAGGCGTTTTCCGACCACACGGCGCTGGGGCGATGGGGCCAAACCGAGGAATTGGCCGGGCCGCTGCTCTTGCTGGCCAGTGAGGCAGGTCGTTATATCACCGGGGCCAACCTGGTGGTGGATGGTGGGTACATCATTCGCTGAAACGGCCCCCTGTGACCAGCGGGGCAATCGCCCCAATCGTTTGTAATTTGGGGGGATTGGCCTTTTGGGGAATCATGGTTTATTGCCCAGCCCTCCGGTGTGGGTTAGACTAAAGTTACTTCACACCCGGGGCCGAATGGACAGTTGATTGCCTCACCCAGTGGATTTTCCATGATGAAAATCGGGTCCATCCACGAAGAGTGCCTCAAGGAAGAGGCCTCCTTCAAGTGGATTGAGAGTGAGAAAGCCGGAAGGGATTTGGGCGACACGGCCACGCGCCGGTGGGTCCAGATCCACTGGTGGGGTTATTTGCGAGCCCGCTGGCTGGAGCACCTGCAAGGCAAATGTTTCTGGATTGAACTGGATCGCGGTGATTTTGGGCTTCTGCCCCGCCTCTTCACTGAACACGGTCAACTGCTCAACGACATCATCGACCGCTTGAAAAATGGCCAAGAAAACCTAGATATCATCCTTTGGGCCCAAGACAGCAAAATCGATCTACAGCCGGTCCGCGATATTCTGGAAAAACTCGACATCAACTCCCGCCGCCTTGCCCATCGATTCGACGCGAATTAAAACCCGCTATCACTAGCCAGCGATTGTCTTGATAGACTTTCAGCTGCTTAGGGTCACCCATTGGGCCCGGGATTGGGTTTTTGATGGGTTTCAAGCCGCCTGGGCCATGGGCCGGGCGGGCTTCTCCAGTTCCAGTTGCGGGGCGGTGGCCACGCCGATGCGCACACCGCGCAGCAGGGCTGGCAGCAGGGTCAGGGCACAAAGCATGCAGGCAGCCACGCCGGTGGCGAGCAGGAGACCGAGGCTGTGCAGGCCCTGGTGGCCACTGAAGGCAAGGGTGCCGAAACCAAGCACGGTGGTGAGGCCCGCCAGCAGGATGCCCTGCAGCGTGCCGGGGTGCAGACGGTAACGACGGGTGGTGTCCTCGCGGTGGAGCCAGTCGTGCAACACATGCACGCCGTTATCGACCCCCACCCCGAGGATGAGCGGTAGGGCGATGAGGTTGGCGGGATTGAGTGCCAACCCCAGCCAGCCCATCAGCCCAAGGGCAGCCACGAGACCGCCCGTGAGCGGGGCCAACGCCAGAACCACCAGACGGAAATTGCGCAAATCGAAGGCCAGCACGCAGGTGATGGCAACCAGGGACAACATGCCGGCGCGCAGAAAGCCCAGGCGCATGCCTTCCAGCCCTTCCAGCGTGGTGTAGGGTTTGCCGGTTGCTTCCGGGGCAATCGATGCGACGGCATCATTGAACCGCGCGAGAGCGGCCGGTTCCCACAATTCGTCGCGGGCGAACACCCGCAGCAGGAAGTTGCCCCGGGCATCCATGTGGCGCCCCCGGAAATCGGCCGGCAAGTCGGTTGCGGTGATGTAGCCGGGCTGGGACACGGAACGGAGTTTGTGGAGGTTGCCCAGCAGCTCGGCGGCCATGCGGTCATCGAGACGGGCAAGGCTGGCAGCGGCTACCGGGGGGGGCACCGCCGCGAGCGCGGACTTGAGTTGGGCACAGGATCCGAGGAGCGTCTCCTTCAGGGTGCCATCCGCCAGGTCGGAGGCGGCCAACTGGGTGGCCAGTTGATCCACCTCGGTGATGATGGCCTGGGCGCTGGACCGCGGATGCATGAGGGGGGCGTTTTTTTCGGGCAGGCGGACCAGGCGCTCGCGGATCTCGGCGAGGAGGGGTTCCTTGGCGGCCTGTTCGGACAGGGGAGGCAGCAGCGTGGCGGTCTCGCTCACCAGACCCACCTCGGGCAGGGCCTCGAGCTTGGCCTTCAGGTCCAGCGCCTGCTCACGGCTATCGGCCCAGACGAGGGCATGCCACGACGCCCCCTTGGTGGAGGCCAGCAGGCGCTTTTCCCACTGGACTGAAGGCAGGTTGTCGCCCTGCAGGCGCAGCAAGTTGGCATCGTACCGGGTCCACCAGCAGCCGGTGGCCAAAACAACCCACACGGCGAGACCGATGGCCAGCGCCAAGCCAGGCCGGGCAGCCCATGAACTGGCCCAACCGGCGTTGCCCTCGGGAACCGGCAGACGGATCACGCCGGATTGGGCGGGTTGTTCACGAATCAGCACACTCAACAAAGGTGGGGCCAGGCTGAGCGCGCTGAGGCCACACAGCAGCAGGCCTCCCCCGGCGATGAGCCCCAGTTCGGCCACGGCCTGAAAATCGGCCAGCATGGTCGCAAAAAAAGCCAGCATGCCCGTGATTGCGGCGGTGATGATGGACGGGCCGGTTGCGGCTGCCGCGCGCACGAGGGCGGCGCGTGCGGCGGCCCGGGAGCTATCGCGCAGGGCGTCGCGTTCGCGCTGGAAGCGGCTGACCAGCAGCACCGCGTAGTCGCCCATGCCAATCAGCATGACCGCGAAGGTTGCCGACAGCAGGTTGAGATGGCCTACCGCCAGCGTGGCGAAACCGAGGGCCCAAACCGTTCCGGCCAGCAGGGGCAGCGCGCTGGCCAAAGGAGCCCGCCACTGGCGGAAGACCCAGGCATAGAGCGTGAGCACACCCAAAAACGCCAGCCAACTGGCCCGGGTGCTGTCGCGGGTGCTGGCATCCATCTCATCGCATTCCAGCACGGGGAGACCGGTGAGGCCGACTTCGAGCCCGGGGTATCCGGCAGCCACCCCGGAAATGATTGCCCGGGCGCGTCGGACGCCGGCCACCTGCGGGCACATGGGGTCGGAAGCATCAGGAACAGGGCTGGCGAGCAGAAAGGAAAACTTGCCGTCGTCGCTGCGGAGGCGCTGGGGTTCGAGAAGCATTTTCTCGCGTGGGTCGGCCCCGCCGGCGGGTTGCCACAGTTTGGTTTCCCGCCCCTGACCACTGACCTCGGCGGTGGCGGCGCGGAGCAGGCTGTTCAATTGGGCCAGAACCTGGCTGTCAATCTCGGCGCCGGGTTTGCCCTGGGCCTTGCGCCTACGGTCCTCCTCGGTCTCAGTGGCGACAGCCTTCAGGCGGTGGCGGGTTTCAAAGATGAGGTTGCGCAGCGTGAACAGGTTCCACCCCAGGGGCAGGTCGAGCAGCGGGCGCATGGTGCGCAGTTCGCGCACGATCGACTCGATCTGGCGGGTGTCGTTCAGCAGCATGGAGCGGTTGGCAATGGGACGCAGGTCCACCTCGCGCCAGATGCGGTTGAAGCGTTCGGGTTCGGCACGGAACCGGGCCTCTACCTCTGACAGGAATTGATCCTGCAGGGCCGGATCGGAACCACCAGCCACCACGACCATGTCATCCTCGGAGCCGACGCGATCGAGATGTTCCTTCCAGCGCTTCTGCACCGGCTTGGAACTGCTGATCATGTCGTTGCGGCTGGTCATGAAACGGAGGCGTGTGGCCGCGTACCCGCCAGCCAGGACCGTGAGGAGCAAACCGGCCACCAGAAACCACGCGGGGTGGTCCCATGCCCACCCCGCCACACGGGCCGTGAGGCGCCCCAAGGTGGTGGTGTTTTCCGCGGGATGTTGGTCAGAACGCATACGGCCGCTCACTCCCGGATCCAATCCGCAACGGCACACCGTGCGGATTTGGCGCGGGACTATAGGATTTGGGCGATTGGGAAGCAAGCGGAAGGACCGATGGCCCATGCGGCCCATTTGTCCCATTTTTACAATTGGAGCCAGTCGGAATCTCCTCCCCCTGTCTTCGCAAAAAGATGGAGGATTCGCCGCCATGTCCTTGGTGGCCCGGCCCCTTTCGTGTTAATTGTGAAAAGGTTGGTGTTTTTTCATTAATATATCCGGAGTGGTTCCACCATGACCCGCTTGCACGCCTTGGGAGCTCTGGCACTGACCGGCACTTGCTTGAGTTTGACGGTGGCCCAGGAAAAGTCGGTACCCGCCAAGAAAATCGTCCTGCCCGGGGCGGCACAACCAGGTGGTGCCCCGCTGCCTCCGGCGAACAGTCCGGCCGGCAAGGAACTGATGGCGTTGCGGTCGCAATTCAGCGTGCAACAGAGCCAAGTACTTGCCAAATTGCGCGCGACGGACAGCGAGGCGGAACGCATTGAACTGGTGAAGCAGTTGCCCAAATCTGAGCCCGTGGCGCAAAAGGCCTTGGAAATCGGGAAGAAAAATCTAGAAGACGAGGCGGCCTTTGACGCGCTGCAATACGCCAGCACGCTTGGCTCGCTTCCCACCAGCAAAGCTGGGGTGGAAGCGCGCGATATCCTGTTCAGCAAATTCATCGCCCATCCCAAGATGAAGGCGATGATCGGGACACTGACCAGTACCCCGGATGGCCGGCAGCAGGCAAAGGCCCTGCTGGCCAATGAAAAATTGCCGCGCGACATGAAGGGGCAGATTCTGTTCTCGCTGGCCCAGGACGCGCAGAACAACGCGCGTCGCGGGCTTTCCCCCCAGGAGCAGGAGAAAGCGCTGGAAGAGGCCGCCAAGCAATATGAACTGATTGTGAAGGATTTCGCGGATGTGCCCGCGCAACGCACCGGCACCCTGGGTGACCTGGCCAAACCGGCCCTTTTTGAGATCCGCAATCTGAGCGCCGGCAAGATGGCCCCCGAAGTGACCTGCTGGAGGCTGGATGAAGGCAAGGAAGTGGAGGACAAGCTGTCCAACTACAAGGGCAAGGTGGTGGTGCTGGACATCTGGGCCACCTGGTGTGGGCCTTGCAGGGCGATGATCCCGCATGAACGGGAAATGGTGGAACGGCTGAAGGACAAACCGTTCGCGCTGATCTCGGTGAGCGGCGACGACAAGGTGGAAACGCTGCGCACCTTCCTGGAAAAGGAGAAAATGCCTTGGACGCACTGGTTCGCCGAGCGGAAGGGCATCCTCAAGGACTGGAACATCCGGTATTTCCCCACCATCTATATCCTTGACCACACCGGCAAGATCCGCTTCAAGGATCTGCGTGGCGAGAAGATGGAAGAGGCGGTGAATGAACTGCTGGCGGAGATGAAAGAAGCGAAGTAATCTTTGGAAGCCCGAACCGCCTCCACCCCCGCCTCGGCTGCCCGTGGCGGGGGTTTGGTTTTCAGGCGGGCCACTTGTATCAGCGTCGCCGGTAACTTTCGCGGACACTTTTGCCCGAAGGGTCCTTGAAAGTGAAATCAACCGATTTCTCGCCCTGCAGGGTGTAGCGGATTTGGTGTTCGGCCCCCTGCAGGTTGTAGCGCAGGGTGTAGGTTTTTGCGTCCTCGTCGCGGTCGAACCCGGTGATCCTGGCGCCACGGAGGGGTCTGCCGGGGGGACGGGCGGGCGAATCCTTGGGCTGGGGCTCGATGCCATCGCCCCGCACCCGCACCACACCGCGCATGGCGCCGATGGTGTAGGGGTATTGCCTGGAAGCGTAGTAACGGTATTGGCCATCCGCATCCAGCCGGCCATGGCATTCATCGAGATTATCCGGAACCTTGCCCTCGGCATCGGTGACACCCATGATCGGGTAACCGTCGAGGGCGTAGGCGATGGGCTTCCCCTTGCCGACCACTTTCTCCAGGTGCAGCGGGGCCACATGGTAGTGGTAATCATCGCCCTTGCCGCAATGGCCGCCAAACTCATCCAGCTCGCCAATGAGGAATGCATCTTCCCCGCGGTTGTTGAGGGCGTTGAAAATGGGTACGCCATTCACCGCAACAGCGATGGCCCCGCGCATGAGGTTGGCGCGGGTGGACAGGGGTTTTGCCGCCTTGCGCGGCTCGATGGGGATGCGCCAGGCGTTTCCGCCCCGGTAGGGCTGGGGCAGCGGCACCTGTTGCTGCCAGTTGGTGATGCCCACCATCATGGGGTGGGCGGGAAAACCATTGGAGCCCACCAGAAGGTGGTCGCCATCCCAATCCAGTTCGAGCTGGTCCTTGAAAGCCGCGAAATGCTCCAGGGCCACAGGTTTGGGCCCTTTGGGTTTGGAAGGGCGCTGAGCGCATGCGGTCACACCGGCCGCCAGGCAAACCAGCAACACGAGGCCCAAGGCCGGGCCCGGGCGGAAGCCGCCATGCCTCGCCCCGGCCAACAGGACCACTGAGCCCAAAATTCCGAGGGCTACCCAAGCAGATGACCATTCCGAGGAGCTGGCGACATGATCCACATGCACCGGCTCGGGGACGCCGTGCCCCCCCGGATGGGCGTTGGCCGTCAGAGCCAACAGCATTCCAGCACCCAACGAGCCCATTAGTCGCAACATCTGGCAGCCTCCCAGCCGGTCAGACCCCATGATGGCTTGCGGACCTGAAGAAGGCGTGAAGGGAGCACTTCAGATTGTTCCCCAAAACAGGGTCAACCTTTTGTGCGTGGTGCAAAGCGGCTCAGAGATTCAGCAGCAAACGCACGAACATCGCCATCAGGTGCGCGTTGTCGTGCCAGGTACGGGCGCTGACCAGGTTGCCATCCACCACCACCGGAACATCGACATAGGTACCGCCAAAAGCGGTGATATCGAGGGCGCATTTTGCCACCGTGGTGGCGGTACGGCCCTTCAGACAGCCGGCCGCGGCGGCGATCTCCACGCCGTGACAGACAATGGCCACGGGCTTGCCGGTCTGGAAGAAGTGTCTGGTGGCATCGAGCAGGTGGGGGTTGTAGCGGAGGTATTCAGGTGCACGACCACCGGACAGGAACAGGCCGGCATACTCGCCGGGAACCACATCCGCAAAAGCGACCGTTGCGCGGACATGGTAGGCGGGCTGCTCGCGCGTGATGTCCCACGGGATGCCGGGTTCAGGCGGGATCTCGTGCATGGCACCGTGGTAGACCCTTGCCTGGGGGCCCGCGACCACCACCTCAAAACCCTCCTCGCGCAGGCGGAAGATCGGGTAAAGGGTGTCGAGGACTTCGGTGCCATCGCCCAGAGGCAAGAGGATTTTCCCTTTGCCGGTCGGCAAACTTGGAAACGCGGGCCGGTCCATGTCACTCCTCGCTATCGACCTCGTCGAACTCCGCGTCCTCTCCCGCCTGGTCTTCCCCGCCCTCATCCTGCTCGGATTCTTCGGCATCATCCCCCTCCTGGGCGATGGGGCCGCCCCAGAACCAGAGGAGGTTTCGGCCGTATTTGCGCTTACGCCATTGGTCCTGATCCGGCAGCTTCTCGAGCATGGGGCACTGCTCCGACTGCAGGATAAGGGTGCTGCCCTCTGGCAAGGCCTTTTGCAGCGCGGCGATCATCGCCAGCATCGCGTCAGAACGGCCGGTGAGATCGGGGAAGGGTGGGCTGAGGAAAACGATCCACTCGCCAGGCATGGGCTGCCAGCTTTCCGCCCAGCGGTAGGCATCGAGACGGCTGACCACCCCGCGGTCGGCAATGCGGAACAGCTTGAGATGCTTTTCCAGGGCCACCGCCAGCTTGGGATCTTTCTCAATGAACCAGCAGCGATCGGCGTTGCGGCTGAGCGCCTCCATGCCAATGACGCCGGTACCGGCGAACACATCGACAAAGTGCACGCCCGAAAGGTCGCCCCCCAGGATGGAGAAAAGGGCCTCGCGGGCCCGCTGGGAGGTGGGGCGGAGGCTGGGATTGACCTCGCACTCGATTCTGCGACCGCGCAACTCGCCCGCGATGATGCGCACCGTGTTTTTTTTGCTAGGCATGACACCCTGATGGAATTGCACGCAACGATTCAGCCCACTAGCCCCCAGTGTACACGGCAGCAGCGGATTTCGGTGGGATCACCGGGCGGTTTGTTCCACCAGGTCGATGGCGATTTGCAAGGACTCCTGGGGGGTTACACGGGCCATTAGGCCCCGGGCTGCGGCCAGTAGGGAGGGTTGGCCCAACAGGCGAGCCATATGGCGACCCAATCGCCTGCGGGTGGCCCACCGCGGGGTCAGGTAATCACCCACCCCCAGCCAGCGTACCCGGTGCGCGTTGTCGTGCTGGTCGTGCGCGAAGGGGATGACCAACTGGGGAACGCCAGCCGCCAGGGCCCGGGCCAGCGTGCCCACGCCACCGTGGTGCGCCAGCAGGGCCGCCCGGGGGAGAAGTTGGCCCATCGGCGCCCATGTGGCGTGGAAGGCGTGCGGCGGCAGCGGGAGGGGCACCTGATCGGCATCCTTGGAGAGCAGAACCAGTCTGGCCCCGATATCGGCGGTGGCCTGGACGAAACGCTCCAACAGCCAGCGGGCCTGACGCATGGCGCTGCCAAAGGTGGCCACCACGGGGGGCGGGCCCGCCTCGACAAATTTCCAGAGCGCATCCAGGTCCGAAGAAGGTTGTTCATCATCGTGCTGAAGGAAGCCGACATGGCGGGCCTGCGCGGGCAGGGTGGGTATGGGACCGAACCAATCGGGGAAACAAAGGAGGACCCGGTCGGGCGAGTTCCACCACCCCTCGAGGTAACGGCGGACCGGCGGCAGGCCGCTTTCGGCGCGCAGGGTTTCGACGGCGCCACCGATGAGCGGATCGGCGATGCGATCGACCAGGCGGTAGGCCATGCGGGGCGCAATGCGGAGCAGCGTGTTGGGCAGCCACCCACCAGGCACCCGGGGCGGATGCTGGGAGCAGCGAAGCACGAGGGGCGCAAGGTGCATGGTGACCATAGGCACGCCGGTCTCCTCCTGGGCAACGCGGGCACCAAAGCCCAGGGAGGAGGCGACCACCACCCGGCTGCCGGTCCCGCGGGCAAACTGGCGGGCCAGGTCACGCTGGTTGCGCACCATGTTCATGGCCTGGAAATCAGCCAGGATGGTGCGCGTTCCCTTGCGGGGATGCCAGAGGTTGGGGTCCCGGGTGATGCGGTCGTAATGTTCGCGGGTGCCCAACGGTTCAAAGGTCAGGCCGGCACGGAGCACCTGCTGCTCGAAGGTGGGATTGGCGCACAGGCTGACCTGCCAACCCCGGGCGGCCAAGCCCTTGCCCAGGGCGATGAACGGGAAAACATCGCCGGCACTGCCGACACCGAAGAGAAGGGCACTTTTCATACACCGCCACCAGTCACCAAGGGTTTGGGTCTTATCCTACGAACCTTCTGGCAGAGAATATTCCGGCTCAGCCCCACCCCTTCCCACCCTGGCGATGATGATAAGCTGTTGAAAACCGGGAAAGGCACTCACGGAGACAGCACCATGGCCTGCATGCGGGGTTGGCTGGTTTTGGCATTGGGTCTGGGAGCGGGCGGCCTGGCCATGGGACAGGTGGCACCGGCACCGACGGATGCCGCCAAGGCCGCAACCGATTCGGTTAAGGCCAGCTACACGAAGTACGAGTACCAGATCCCAATGCGGGACGGGGTGAAACTGTTCACCGCAGTGTATGTGCCCAAGGATGAATCACAGGCCTACCCGATCTTGCTGAACCGCACGCCCTACAGCGTGTCGCCCTACGGCGTGGACAACTACCGCGAGAAACTGGGGCCCTCGGACCTGTTCCAGAAATCGGGCTACATCTTCGTGTACCAAGATGTGCGCGGGCGATGGATGTCGGAAGGCACTTTTTTGAATGTGCGGCCGCACCTGCCCAACAAGGGCCCCAAGGACTTTGATGAAAGCACCGACACTTTCGACACCATCGAGTTCCTGCTGAAGACCGTTAAGGGGCACAACGGTCGTGTGGGGCAGAGCGGCATCTCCTACCCCGGATTCAACACCGCCGCCGGCATGATCGACGCGCACCCCGCGCTGAAGGCGTGCAGCCCGCAGGCTCCGGTGATCGACTGGTTCACGGGGGACGACTTCCACCACAACGGCTGCTTCTTTTTGGCCCATGCCTTCAACTTCATGTCCGGCTTTGGCAAGGAGCGCCCGCAGCCCACGCGCACCTTCGGCCGGGTTTCCCACGACCACCAAACACCCGATGGCTACCAATTTTTCCTGGACATGGGCCCGCTGGTCAACGCCGACAAGAAATACCTGAAGGGCACCATCTCGTTCTGGAACGAGATGATGAAGCACGGCACCTACGACGAGTTCTGGCAGGCGATGAACCTGGCGCCGCACCTGAAGAACATCAAGCCGGCGGTGCTGAATGTGGGTGGCTTTTTCGACGCGGAAAACCTGTACGGCCCCCTGGCCTGCTACCGTTCGGCGGAGAGGCAGAGCCCGGGGGCCAGCAACCGGCTGGTGATGGGCCCCTGGGACCACGGCGGCTGGTCACGCGGCACCGGCGAGGGCCTGGGCAACGCCCGTTTCGGCAGCAAAACCTCGGAATATTACCGCGAGAAGATCGAATTCCCGTTCTTCGAGTTCCACCTGAAGGGGAAGGGCAAGGACGACCTTCCAGAGGCCATGGTTTTTGAAACAGGGACCAATGTGTGGCGGCGCTACGACGCCTGGCCTCCCGCCGACAGCCGTGAGCAGAAACTGTTCCTGCTGGAGAAAGGCGCCCTGGGAATGCAGCCAGCCGAGGCCGCCGGATCGGACAGCTACATTTCCGACCCGGCCAAGCCGGTGCCCCACATCGAGAAAACCACCACCAAGATGGACTACGACTACATGACGGCCGACCAGCGGCACGCCGCGCGCCGTCCGGATGTGCTGGTGTACCAGACCCCCGTGCTGACCCAGGACCTCACCCTGGTGGGTCCGGTCACCGTGGACCTGCAGGTGAGCACCACCGGTACCGACGCCGACTGGGTGGTGAAGCTGGTGGATGTTTTCCCGGCCGACTACCCCGATTACGAGCCCAATCCGGCAGGGGTGAAAATGGGCGGGTACCAGATGCTGATCCGTGGCGAGCCGTTCCGCGGCAAGTTCCGCAACAGCTTCAGCAAGCCCGAACCGTTCGAGCCAGGCAAGGTGACCCGGGTACGTTTCACGATGCCGGATGTGAACCACACCTTCCGCCCCGGGCACCGCCTGATGGTGCAGGTGCAGTCCTCCTGGTTCCCGCTGGTGGACCGCAACCCGCAGAAGTTCTGCGACATCTACTCCGCCACCGAGGAAGATTTCAGCCGTCAGACGCACCAGGTGCATCGCGGGCCTGAGACCCCAAGCTTCATCACGGTGCGGGTGAAATGACGGGAGGCCGAGCATGCGCGCAGCGACGGTATGTCTGCTGGTTCTCGCTTTCACCGGAGTCTCCACGGGCATGGAGCCGGAGCCCTGGCTGACTCCCAAGGCTTTGAAGCCCGGTGACACCATCGCCGTGATCGCACCGGCAGCGCCCGCCACCCATCCCGAATTTGCGGCCTATGTGAAGCTGATGGAGGGGAAGGGGTACCAGGTGATCAGCAAGCCGGGGCTGGTGGGGCGCAAGGACCACTACCTGGGCGGAACCGATGACGAGCGGGCCGGGGAGATCAACGAGTACCTGCGCGACCCGCGGGTGCGCATGATCATGCCGGTGCGGGGAGGCTACGGGGTCTCACGCATCCTGGACCGGATCGACTACGCGGCCCTGCGCCGGGACCCCAAGATCATTGCCGGCTATTCCGACCTGACAGCGCTGCATCTGGGCGCTGCCCGGCACGCGCGGGTGGTCACCTTCCATTCCCCCATGGCGATGCGCGACCTGTGGCGCGAGCAGGAACCCGCCTACGCCTTTGCGGCCCGGTCGTTTCGGCGGGCGGTGTTCGCCGAGCAGTACCGCATCGGGGAGCGCGGCTTTGTGGTGGAAGGGCCGGAGGGGCATCAAGCGAAAGCGCTGGTGGGCGGCAAGGCGACCGGCAGGCTTCTGGGAGGCAACCTGAGCCTGGTAGTGACCCTGATGGGAACACCCCACGCCCTGGAACCCAAGGGAGCCATCCTTTTCCTGGAGGATGTGAGCGAGCCGGCCTACCGTATCGACCGCTACCTGTCGCAGCTCCGGTTGGGCGGGGTGCTGGACCAAGTGGCCGGTGTGGTGCTGGGCTCGTTCACCACGAAGGACGAAAAAGAGGAAAAGGATACCGACCGGGTCTTGAAAGACTATTTCGGCAAACTGAAGGTTCCGGTGGTGACGCGCTACCCCGTGGGACACACCCCCCAAAACGCCACACTGCCCCACGGGGCGCTGGTGGAACTGGATGCCGACAGGGGAACGCTGAAGGTGCTGGAAAACCCAGTGCGGGTGGACTGAAGGGGGTGGCGGGAACTTCTTCCCGGCGGCTGGCAAAATTTACACGACATCGTGTAAGACTTTCCCAAATAAAGATTTATGGCAATTGACCTTTCCCTGAACAGGGCCCGCACCTATAGCGCCGCCCGTGCTTGGGGATTGGCAGCCATGGACGGCAGCCGGCCCCGGGCACATCGCCCAAAATCCCTTGGAGAGTCGCAAGGATGCCGACCCTTCCAGCCTCGTGGTTTCGTTGGCTGATGGCACTGCTGCCGTGCTATGTGTGGATCGCCGCGTCACCGCCTCGTGCCGGTGCGGGTTGAACACCAGCGGGTTGCCCGCCCACCTTTGCCGGCAGTTTGCCGGTCATGATGCCCAGCCAGTTTCAGGCCATGCCCCAGGTGTATGCAGCGCCGCCGCCCGCTCAGTGGGCACAGCAGCAGCAGCCGATGTACCGGGCCCCTGCCGCCCAGTATCCCGCCCCGTCGCCGCGGATCGCCAGCGCGGTGCCGCAGCAACCGGCCCAGCCGCGAATCACGGCCCGCGGAGCGATGCCGGACGAGGCACCCGCCCGTGCCCGGATTGAACTGCCAGCCCCGGAAGCTTTCGGGCTGAAAGCCGCTCCCGATGCGGGGACCAGTCTGGTGGGGAACACACTCGCCAATCAAACCATCCAGATCACGGCTGTGAACTGGACAATGGTGCGCGAGGAACTGCATCGGCTGGGAGCCAAGAGCTTCCATGTGGAGCAGCTGAATGATGGGCGGCATCGATTTGCCTGCAAAGTAGCCAAGACCACTGGGCAGATGGATTTGGTGGAAGTGTTTGGACGGACGGAGGAAGAAGCGGTTCGCTCCGGCCTGGAAAGGGCGAACGCCCTTCGTTACGGATCGTAAGTCTCTGAGCAATCAGAGCTTTCGGGGGGAGCCCCGGTCGTCCCAATGGACGGCCGGGGCATTTTTGTTGGGTGACCCCGGTGGGGCTGGTTGCCAAACTGCTGGCGGGATTGATAAGCTGGTGGAGCCCAGTGGGGCCAAGTGGGTAATTGTGGGCAGGATTGGCCCTGAAAGGTGGTCCGGAGGGACCTGCGGGGTCATTCCGGTGCTGCTGACAGGAACCCATCGCCGCACGCTGGACGAGAAGAAGCGCCTGACGCTGCCCAAAAAGGTGCGCGAGGTGTTGGGTGAGCCGGGCGTTTTGTATGTGGCCCCCGGGCCTGACAAGTGCCTGTGGGTGCACACCGAGCAGGAGCTGGAAAGGCTGGCATCTCGCCTGGATGAGCGACCGGCCACCGATGCCGAGGCCCGGCTGTTCCGACGGCTGTACTTCGGCCAGACGGAACTGGTGGAGGTGGACAAGGCGGGCCGAATTCTGGTGCCGGACCGGTTGGCCCAAGTGGCTGGCCTGACGGGTGAGGTGGTGCTGCTAGGCGTGCGGGATCACCTGGAATTGTGGGATGCGGGCCACTGGGACCGCTACCGAACGGAACAGGAACCGCGATTTGACGCGGTGGCACAAGGAGCTTTTGAGCCCAAGGCGTGAGACAACGGGGTGCCAAAGCCCCAACGCATTGCGCGTGAGGTGCCCGGGTGAGCAGACCCGGGTCATCTGCTGGTGAAAGGGCGGGTTTCCCAGCCATCGCCCTTTTTCCCATGCGCACCCGACAGCCCTCCGGCGGGCCGAGCCCCGGGGGGCTGTCTTTTTTTGCCCAAAGCGCCCATCCTTCCAGATCAGGCTAGCCTTTTTTTCTGCAACCGGCGGGCGGTACCATTCCCGCCCTTGGCGCCGTATCACTCCCGTTGGAGTGGTCTGCCACCGGGAGAGGTACACAATTGGGTTCACCTGATCACGCCAGCGATGATGACCTGGAAGCGCTTGCTGAAAGCCTTGGCTCCTCAGGAGTTGGGGCGGGCAAACAGCATGTGCCGGTTTTGCCTTCCGAAGTGTTGGAAGGGCTGAATCCCCAGCCCGGGCAGATTCTGGTGGACCTGACCCTGGGCGGAGGTGGGCACAGCCGTCTTTTGGCGGAACGGGTGGGGCCCACGGGAAAAGTCTATGCGTTTGACTGCGACCCCCATCAGGTGGAGAAAGCGCGGCAGCGACTGGCCGGGCTGCCGGTGGAGTGCTTCCACGCGCGCTACGACCAGGCTGGAGAGATCTTGCGGCGATTGGGTGTGAAAGCCCATGGGATTCTGGCAGATCTGGGTATTTGTTCGGAGCAATTGGATGATCCCGGGCGCGGATTGGCGTTTCGCCATGAAGGGCCGTTGGATATGCGGTTGGATCCGAGCCGGGGTGAACCGGCCTGGAAATTGCTTGAACGGTTGGATGAGAACGACCTGACGCGGGCCCTGTTGCGTTACGGCGAGGAGAAGCAGGCGCGCAGGATCGTGCGGAAGATTGTTGAGGCCCGGAAGGAAGACCTGCCCTGGACCACCACGCGGCTGGCGGAGCTGGTGCGTTCTTGCCTGCCGCCGCGCGGGGTTGTGGGGAAGATCGACCCGGCCACCCGGACCTTCCAGGGGTTGCGGATTCTGGTGAACGACGAGTTGGCGGTGCTGGAGGACATGTTGCGGCAGTTGCCCGGCTGGCTGGTACCGGGCGGGTTGGCGGCGATCATCAGCTTCCATTCGCTGGAGGACCGGCTGGTGAAACAGGCGTTCGCACGGGGCGAGCTGTGGGAACGGGTGACACGCAAGCCAGTGATTGCCGGCGAGGACGAGGTGAAGGCGAACCCGCGCTCGCGCAGCGCAAAGCTGCGGGTGGCGCGACTGGCAAGCGGACAAGGGCATTAGCGATCCCCAAGGACGGGGAACGGACGGAGACAACGGGAAGGCCCTGAAACGGATTTCAAGGAGCGGCCATGAAAACAACTGAGACGGGCATGTTTTCCAAGGGCGAGTCCAACCGCCGTATGGGTTTATACCTAGGGATAGGGCTGGCAGGCGCGGCCGGCCTTGGGTTGGGAATGGCCTGTAAAACAGCGTGGCAACGGCTGTCAACCAACCCAGCGACGCCAGTCAGCATGACGACAGGCGTGGCCGACAGAGCCCAGAAGACCACCGGGTCTGAACCCACGCCGATGGACAAGTCGATCCTTCAGGAAGCCTTTGTCGAGGCCTTCGGCCCTCCCGCCGGACTGCCTCCCGGACTGGCACAAGCTGCAACCGAATTGCCTGCCCAGGAAATTCCCTCCTTCAACCTTGCCCAGGCGCAGGTGCCCGCCCAGGAAAGCGTGCCGGCTACCAATCTAGACGTCCGATTCAACACCCAGGATTTTCCGATCCCTTTGCCCCCGGCTCCCCAAATGTTCCGCCATATCGGCCCCGACGGGCTGGAACGGATCGGGATTGATTTTGAAAACAGCCAGCAAGCCCAGAACACACCCATTCAAATCATCAGAAGGTTCAGGCATGGGGAACAGGCAAAAGTCTGGGCAGTAGCCCAAAATATGGACAAAAACGACCTGGATAAACTAAATAAATGGGCCGGATATCCGGCAATCAGGCCTCTTATCCAAGACGCTTGCAGCGATGGCTCGACAACCGCCCTTCTGGAAATGGACGAGCAAATTTGCCAGGTTTTAGGCAGTATCCTCATCCAACGGCGGGGTGCTGACGGCTTGGCACGGATCGGCGTGGATACGGACCGTTTGGGTCTGGATTTCACCGTGATGATCCCCACTAAGAGGAAAGCGCCCAAACCGGGCAACAAAAACAGCCAGATCGCACAAGCCGTGGCACAGCCCGGCCATTTTGCCGGTTTGATCCAACAGGCCGGGTTTTTTATCCCGGCAGGTGAAACCACCACCAACGATGGCAAGCAGTCCGGTGGCGGCGCCGGGGGAATGGCCAAGGTCGGTCCAGCGTCCCCCATGGGTCTGGAAAAGGGCACGCTGGGTTCGCAAGAACCGGAACCGCTAATCGGCTCCTTCACCACGGAGTTTGAGGACGGCTACCTGAAACTGCCCGAGGAACTGGCAGGCTGGGTGGTGGAAGGGAAAATCTTCATCACCCCGGGACCGGATGGCGGCTTGCGCATGGCACCGCTGGAAGATCTGGAAACCATGTTCAGCAACGAGAACGATCCGCAGGCCAACCGCGCGGACAACGGCGACATTTCCGCCAAGGAATCCGGGCCCAGCATCCAGTCGCTCCGACGCAACATGCGGCGCTTCTACGGATTGATGACAGCCTGCACCCCCGAGGAGGACGAGGAGGGCGGCTTGTGGATTCCGCTGGGTGACCAACTGGCCAAGCAGGCCGGCCTTAAGGGCGAGGTGGTGATCGTGGGCATGCGCACCCACGCTGAGATCTGGTCCAAGGAAGGCTGGGAGGCTGAGCTGGCCACACCCAAGGTGCCAGCGCCACCCAAACAACTGGAACTGCAGAAAGTGGAGAGCCGGACTAAGACCGCCACTCCGGGCAAGTGAACCGTCCACCCCGGACTACCTGCCCACATGCCAGATCAACTGATTGAGAACGGGAGAAAAGCCATGGCCATGACCACCGAAGTCAAAACCGGGATGATGGTCTCGGGTGCCTTCGCCAGCCTGGTGGGTGCTGTCCTCACCAAACACTATGTTTCCCCAGATGAATTGCTGGGCCACAAGGCACCCACCGAGCAGGTAGCCCCTGCCGACGGCGAGGTGAAATTGCCAGATGGGATCGAGGCTGCCAAGGGGACGACCGCGCTAACCTCGGGCCCAACCGATCCCAAGAACGAAGTGGTGCTGGCATCAGCAAGCGGTACTGAAAAGGATTCGGCACCACCACCGCCGGTACCCAGCCCAGGCGACCTGCTACCACCCCCGCCAACCCCCGCAGGGGCTAGTCCATCGACCACCGACACGATGCCACCGGCCCCGGGCGCGCCGGCGCCCATCGACAAACCGATGGATCTGGCCGCGCCGGCCCCTGCTTCCCGATCCCTGACGGGTGGAGATCTCGCCCCCCCGGCTCCACCCGCACCGGGCGGTTTGCCACCTTTGGAAGAAAAAAAATCCGCTGAAGCCTTGGCGCCACCACCTCCGGCGGGAACGGATGCGACCCCAAGTGCCAGCGCACCGCCCGACCCGGCCAAACTGGCCCAGGGCTTGCTGCCCCCGCCTCCGAGCGGTGGAAACACCCCTCCGGCCCCAGCCGCCCTGACCAGTTCCCCGACACCACCGCCTGACGCCGCCAAACTGGCTGAATCCTTGGTGCCACCCGCACCGGGCGGCGGCGGATTGGCCCCCCCCGCACCCCCGCCTGCCGCGGGAAGCACCACGGCCATGCCCGACCTGACCAAACCAATGGACAGCTTGGCCCCCCCTGCCCCAGGCGGCGGGTTGGCTCCAACCCCGCCAGCGGCTCCCTCGGTTTTGCCCGGTGGCCACACCCCCATGCCCAATTTGGCCCAGTCCCTGGACAACCCGGCACCACCGGCTCCCCCCGGTGGTTTCGCACCGCCTGCAGCACCAGCACCTTTGTCCTCCGGAACGCCAGGCAGTTTTGCACCGCCCGCAGCCCCTGTTACCACCGGTGATTTGACGCCACCCGCAACACGGAACGCGACCGTTGGCGGGGCAGTGGGGTCTGGCGGCCTGGCCCTAGCCAGTGAGTCATTCCCCTCGGAGCCGGGCAAGCCCGGTATCGCACGGGTTTTGACCTTCCCGCTTTCCAATGGGCCCGAAAAACGATCAGAATCAATTCCGTTGGATGAGCCTGGCTTCCCTGTAGGCCGTTCCGTGGGCGGGGCACCTTCCCTGGCCACCGGATCCCTGCCACCCAGCGGCCCACCCCCATTGGCTGGTCCCAGCGGCTCCGAGGGCGCAGCCCTGCCACCCTCCGGCATGCCCGGCAACCTGAACGCGCCGGCCAGCCCATCCCGGCCGGCGGCCTTCGTACCAGTGGAAGGACGGAACATCCCCGTGCTGACCATGCAGCCCAACCCGGGCCAACCCATGCCCATCACCCCGGGATCCATTCCGGTCCCGACTGCGGGGGCCGGCTTGCCCCTCAACCCGAACACGGTGACCAACACCGTCAACGGGCTGAACAACAATCTCAACAACACCGCCAACAGCCTTGCCAATCAGGCCAACAACACCGTGGGCGGCTTGAACAACCAGTTGAACAGCGCGGTGAACGGGGCAAACGCCAACCTGAACGCCGCCACCAACAATCTCAACAACACGGCCAGCGGATTGAACAATTCCCTGAACGATGCTACCCGGAGCCTGAACAACACCGCCACCAACCTGAACAACCAAGCCAACTCCACCCTCAACGGGTTGAACAACAGCCTGAACACCACCAACAACAATCTCAACAACACCGTCAATGGGCTGAACACCCAGGTGAATGGTGCCACCAACAGCCTCAACAACACGGTCAGCGGGCTCAACAACAGCCTGAACAACACCAACAACAATCTCAACAACACCGTCAATGGGCTGAACACCCAGATGAACAGTGCCACTAACAACCTCAACAACACGGTCAACGGGCTCAACAACAACCTGAACAACACGACCAAGGGCCTGAACAACACCGTGAGCGGCTTGAACAACAACCTCAGCACCGCCACCAACAATCTCAACAACACCTTGAGCAGCGTGAACGGAGCCGTTTCTTCGTGGACCGAGCAGGCCTACAGGGTGCAATCCGGCGATTCCTGGGAGAAAATCAGCCAGGCACAATACGGCAGCACGCTGTACGCGCCTACGCTGAGGACATTCAATCAGACCCACCCGCGCGCCAGTGAAACCCTGGCGAAGGACGGCACTCCGGTGGCCGGCCAGGAGGTTTACCTGCTACCCTTGGACCAGATACGCAAGCTCACAACCACACCCTGACCGGGAGCGAACGGGCCGTCAGGATCCATTTTGGACGAGGGTTAGCACACCGTGCGGCTGGCGATGTTTCTTCCCCACCTAGGGGTATCCGGTGGCCTTGGGGTCCATTGCCGGGCGCTGCTGGAATCGCTGGCCACCTGCGGCGCAAAAGCGGGCCTGCACCTGGATGTGATTTGCCCGTCCAACCCGCAGTCGCTTTTTCCCCTGGCGGGTCTGGATGACACTTGGCAACCACTGGTCCGGCGCGACCATCTCACCCTGCACAGCATCGACTGGCCCGGCGGGCTTTCGCTGGCCGATGTGCTGGATCCAGCCCTGCTGGATCTGGTGCGCTCGCTGAAGCCGGACCTATTCTACGCCTCGTACTACACCGGGCTGGAAAAGCCACCCTGCCCGCAGGCCATCACTTTCCATGACGCGGGATTTCTGGAATTCCCGCATGTGTTTGGCGACACAGCGCGCAAGCGGCGTGAGACCCTGGCGCGGATCGGCGGCGCGGTGGACCGGTTGCTGTGCGTTTCGTCCGATGCCCGGGACCGCATCTGCCGGCTGCTCCCCTTTCCAAAGGAACGCGCCGAGGTGGTGTGGCACGCACTGTACGACCCGCCGGCCACCCTGGAAAGCGCCCGCGATACCGCCCAGATGAACCAACCCCTCTGGCCGGGGGGGGATCGGGTCACCGATTGGGGTGACTATGTTTTCCTGCCGGTGGGAGCTGCCACCGGTTTCAACCGTGTGCGCAAAAATGTTCCCTTGGGCGTACGGGCATTCCGGGCAGTGCAGAATCCCGCCTTGAGGCTGGTGGTGGCCAGCACGGGAACGCTGAACGACCAGATGCTGGGCCAGTTGATCGACCCCGCCGAACAGGCCGCCGGCCGTTTTGAACGGGGCGTCTGGGTTTCGGGTGATGGCAGGGTGCTGATCCTGCCCAACCTGGACCGGTTGCCTTTCCTGCGAGCAATGGCTCACGCCAAGGCCGTGCTATACCCCACCCGGTACGAAGGATTTGGCCTGCCCAGCATCGAGGCCATGGCCCTGAGAACACCCCTCATCGCCGGCGACGCGACCAGCGTTCCGGAGGTTGTGGGGGATGCAGGCATCCTGGTGCCTCCCGATGACCAATCTGGCTTCACCCGGGCCATGGAACAGGTGCTGACCGACCGGTCCCTGCGGGAAAGCCTTATCCAAAAGGGCTCGGAGCGATTGAACCTCTTCACCCCAGCCCGCATGGGTGAGCGCATGCTGCACGTTTTTTCGGGGATGCTGGCCTGAGGTTTGGCTGTTCTGATCCCGGTTGTAGGCCCACCCTTTTGCCCGGAGATATCCCCGGCAGAACCGAACTCCCCGCACCACCGTATACTGCTCGGGTGGAAGAATCTGAACGGGGAGACCGGGCATGCAACCCAACACATTATCGGGTCAGGGACCAGTGGAAGCCCCTTTCGAGCGGGATTACCCCGTGCCTGAATTCACGCCGAGCTGGAAGCGACCGCAGATCAACCGGCTGATGGCGCAGGATTTTGTGGTGGCTGCCCACATGGACCTGGATTTGGTGCGCCACCTGCTGGGCCGGGAGCCCGGCCTGGTGAACTCGACCATGGATTGGGGAGGTGGTGACTGGGAGACGGCACTGGGCGCTGCCTCGCACATGGGGCGCGCGGACATCGCCGGGTTCCTGATGGCCCACGGCGCGCGACCGGACATCTTTTGCGTGGCAATGCTGGGCAAGCTTGAAGTGGTGAAGGGCCTGCTGGAGCTGGAACCGGGGCTGATTGACGCCAAAGGACCGCATGGTTTCGGCCTGCATTTCCACGCCACGGTGGGTGGCCGTTTCGCCAAGCCGGTGCTGGATCACCTGCAATCGATCAAGGAGGTGGAGGTGCGGGTGCCGCCCTTCATGGTGCGGAGGGGGTGAGTAAAAACAGCTTTTAAACTCCGCATTTTATCTATTGCAATCATCCATTTCCCAGCCATCTTTTCAGCAGATTTTCCGTGATCCGCTGCACGCGGGGGTCGGGACCGTGGGGGCGGCCGTCGTGCACGAAGGGCAGGATGTGGCCGGGCGGGTTGCTGAGCCCCATGGCCCAGAAGATGGTGCTGGCATTGAAGACGGTGTTGCCCTTCGGGCCTGGGTAGATGGTGGCCTCGTAATGGGAGGGCTGGTTGCCGCTGTTGATGGTGGCTCCCTTGGCGACCACTTCCAGGCCGGGAATGGGGGCGGGGTCTCCATGGAACTCCCAGCCCACCAGGCCGGGGATGGCATCGCCTTTTTTCATGCCGGTACCTTCAAACAGCCAGTGCCCGGGATTGGAACAGGTCCAGTCGCCTGAGCCGTTGAACGGGGAAACCGTTTGCGCCCCGATGAGGGTGGATTCATTGGGAGCCTGAACCGGCAGGTCCTCCATGTATTTCTCCTCACCCGGCCGGATGCCGCCGAAACGACCGAGACGCTCAAGCTGGCGGGGCACGGCATCATCCACCACAAAGCAGACGCTGTTGCCGGAAAAGAATCCGAAATGCACGCCGCGCCTTACCGCCTCCATGCAGGCCTGGTACTGGCCGCGGGTCCAGTACTCATCGTGGCCGACCGACAGGAAACCCTTGGCCCGGGCGATGAAATCGGCACCGCCTGTGTGGACATCTTCGTTGGCGCAGTAGGTGACATCGTATCCCTTGCCTTCCAGCCAGTATGCAAAGGGATATTCCCACAGCAGGAACTCACCCGAACCGATGGACAGCGGATGGTCCACCACCTGGTGGTATTTGGCGTAGGGACGGTTGAAGCTGACGCGGACACCCGAGACCAGCGGCTTTTTGGAGGGATGGTCGTTGTCGTACAGCGAATCGGCCAGGGGCCACTTGTTGTAGGCCTGCCAGGTGTTGGTGCTGCACTGGAACAGCAGGTCACTTTTCCGTTCCTCCACCACGATGAACATGACATAGCTCTGGAAACGGTGGCGGTCGCAGGTGAGTTTGCCCAGGTAGACACCACTGGGCCAATCGGCAGGGATTTCCAACTCGGTGGACGGCTTCCAGCCGCATTCGCGCAGACGCTTGACGCCACGGTCCGGGGTGGCCTGCGTGGCGGTGGGGAAGGGGCCCAGCGTGGCCATGTGGCGGGCACCTTTGGCCTGATAGTAACCCATTCGGAAGATTTCGACCCGGGTCTCGGCAGCCGGTTCGGTGCTGATGTGGAAGGTTATTTTCTGCCCCGGGCGCACGCTGGTGCGGGAGCAGTAACCTTCAATCAGGCGCGTGCGGTAGCGCTCCTTGCCATCAAACTTCACATAGGTGAGTTGCCAGTCGGTGGTGCCGGGTTTGGCGTTTTCCCGGGCGAGGCCATTGTCCGGGGCCGGCGCATCCCCCCGGACGAGGGTTCCGACAGAAGCAAGCGCGACGGGAGCCGACCATAAAGCGTTTCTTCTGTTGGGTTTAGCCATGATCCTGCTCCATGAGGCCCAAAGTCCGACAACTGGAAACAAATGCTATCTTGCGGGGGCTGGGGAGGATAGAATTTAATCCACATGCCCGGTCACCCCGCTTGCGGGGTTTACCCCGGGTCCCGCCTGAAAGTTTGTAGGGTCTCTCCCATGCGATCGTTTCCCCTTCTGGCCCCGGCCTTGGTGGCATGCCTTGCGGCCCTGCCCGCCGCCGGCGCCGACCTGCAGTTCAACAAGGATATTCGCCCCATCCTCGCCGAGCATTGCCTGTCGTGCCACGGACCGGGCAAGAAAAGCGGCGGGTTGCGGCTGGACCAACCCGAGGCAGCCTACAAGGGCGGCAAATCGGGCGACCCGGCGGTGGTGGCCGGGAAACCGGAGAAATCGCAACTGATCGAGCGGCTGCACACCGATGTGGAAACCGAGCGAATGCCGCCGGCCTCCACCAAGAAGGTGCTGACCGATCGGGAAAAAAACCTGCTGAAGCAGTGGGTGCAACAGGGAGGCAAGTACGAGGGGCACTGGGCATTTGAACAAATCAAGGACCACGCACCCCCCGCTGGCGACGGGAACACCATCGATCGTTTTCTCCAGGCGCGTTTGGCGCAATCGGGCCTGGCCTACCGGCCTGAGGCCAGCAAGGAAACACTGATCCGACGCGTCTCGTTCACCTTGACTGGCCTGCCTCCCACGGTGGCCGAAGTGGACCAGTTTGTGAACGACAAGGCCCCCGGGGCCTACGAGCGCATGGTGGAGCGGTATTTCAACTCCACCAGACACGGCGAGGAGATGGCGCGGCACTGGCTGGACCTGGCCCGTTACGCCGACACGCACGGCCTGCACCTGGACAACGAGCGGCAGATGTGGGCCTACCGCGACTGGGTGGTGAGCGCCTTCAACCGCAACCTTCCCTTCGACCAGTTCACCACGCAGCAACTGGCTGGTGACCTACTGCCCAACGCGACCCTGGACCAGAAGATAGCCACCGGGTTTTTGCGCTGCGGTCCCACCACCAGCGAGGGCGGTTCCATCGAGGCGGAGTGGATCTACCGCAACGCGGTGGAACGGACGAGCACCGTTTTCACTGCGTTCCTGGGCCTGACTGGCGCATGCGCCCAGTGCCATGACCACAAGTTTGATCCGATCAGCGCCAAGGACTTTTATTCGGTGTACGCGTTTTTCCATTCCGCCGCCGACCCGGCGATGGATGGCAACGCCCTGCTGACCCAACCGGTGGCCAAGCTGGAGACCGCGGACATCCTGAAAAAGAAACAGGACCTGGACTCCGCTGTGGCCAAGGCAGAGGCACATCTGTCCGGACTGGTAGCCGCCGAAAAGTACAGCGATCCAGCGACACGCAAGGATCGCCCCGCCCCGGTGGTGAAGGAGGACCTGTGGTTCGATGACGCTTTCCCCCAGGGTGCGAAGGTGAGCGCAAGCCCCGGACACGCCACCAAGATCATCGAAAGCGCGCAGGGACCGGTGCACAGCGGCAAGAAGGCGGTGCAGCGCACTGATGCCGGCCTGAGCCAGGATGTGATCGAGAACATGCCGGCCAAAACACTGGTGGCCGGGTCGAAACTGTTCGCGTATGTTCACCTGGACCCGAAAAACCCGCCCAAGGCCGTGATGCTGCAGTACCACACCGGCGGGTGGCTGCACCGCGCGGTCTGGGGAGACTACAACGCGATCGAATGGGGCAAAGCCAACACCACCGAACGGGTGAACATGGGCAAGCTCCCCGAGGCGGGGAAGTGGGCCCGCTTGGAGGTGGATGCAGCCAAGCTGGGCATCAGTCCCGACAAGCAGGTGAACGGCTTTGCCTTGACCCAATTTGGTGGCACCGTGACCTGGGACCGTGTGGGTGCCGAAACCAGCAATGACCCTGCCAATGACACCACGCAGTCCCTCGCGGCCTGGTGGAAATCCCAGAAGGGGAAGGACCAGCCGGGGGTGGCAGCGCCTTTGGCGGGTTTCATCAAGAAAGGCCCGGAAGCCAAGCGAACCGACGCCGAGAAAGAGCAGGTGCTGCGCCACTATGTGATGACCGTTTGCTCCGCGGTGTCCCCCAAGCTGCTGGAGTCGCGCAAGAAGCTGGCGGACGAGAAGGCGGCCCGAGCCAAGGTGGACAGCGATACCCCTGCCACCTTCATCTACACCGACTTGCCGAAGCCCCGCGACAGCTTCGTGATGATGCGGGGAGCCTACGACAAGCCCGGGGACAAGGTGGTACCCGATACTCCCAAGTCGTTGCCGGCATTGGGGGTGAAAGACCGCCGCGCCAACCGGCTGGACCTGGCCAAGTGGCTGTTGTCGAACGAGCAACCGCTCACCGCCCGGGTGACCGTGAACCGGTTCTGGCAGCAGATCTTTGGTATCGGTCTGGTGAAGAGCAGTGGCGACTTCGGCGTGCAGGGCGAGGTGCCCAGCCATCCGGAGCTGTTCGATCACCTGGCCTACCAGTTCCGAGCCAACGGGTGGAACACACGGGAACTACTTCGGCAAATGTTGCTGTCGAAGGCGTTCCGGCAGGATTCCGCAGCCCCGGCCGAATTGTGGGCCAAGGATCCGGAAAACCGGCTGCTGGCCAGGGGCCCGCGCCTCCGTCTGGAAGCCGAGCAATTGCGCGACAACGCGCTGTTCCTGGGCGGGCTGCTGAAGGAGAAAATGGGCGGGCGAGGGACCTTGCCCTATCAGCCGCCCAACATCTGGGAACCGGTGGGTTTCACGGGAAGCAACACCCGCGTGTACACCCAGGAGAAGGGAGAGAACCTCTACACGCGCAGCCTGTATGTGTTTTTGAAGCGGACCGCTCCGGCCCCCTTCATGAGCAACTTCGACGCGCCCAACCGCGAGACGGCCTGCACCCGGCGGGAACGGAGCAACACGCCGCTGCAGGCGCTGCAACTGATGAACGACGTGCAGCATGTGGAAGCCGCGCGGGGCTTCGCCGCCAACCTGATCCAAAGCGAAAAGACCGATGAGGGACGCATCCGTCTGGCCTACCGGCAAGCGCTTTCGCGCCAGCCCTCAGCCGAGGAGGCGCGCATCGTGGCGATCCTGCTGGAGAAGGAACTGGCGAAATACCGGAAAGACACCGCAGCGGCGGGCAAACTGGTTCGCGTGGGTGAATCGCCCGTGCCCGGCGGAATCGCCGAGCCTGAACTGGCGGCCTGGACCATGGTGTGCAACCTGGTTCTGAACCTGGACGAAGTGATCAACCGCAACTGAGACACCGACGACAAGCCCGGGCACGCCGGGCGGGAGTGGAACCATGAATCATCTGCCACGCATCATTCCGACCGAGGAGACCCGGCGTCAGTTTTTCGCGGGCACAGGGCTTCGCATGGGCGCACTGGCCCTGGGCCTGCTGGGCGGCCAAGGGGCGCGGCGGGGCCATGGAGCGCCCGCCCAGCCCAAGGTGCACCCGGCGCTACCGGGTTTTCCGCACCACAAACCGACGGCGCGATCGCTGATCTACCTGCACATGAACGGTGCGCCTTCGCAGATCGACACCTGGGACTACAAACCCAAGCTGGACGAGTATTTTGACAAGGATCTGCCGGCCAGCGTGCAGGGCGGCCAGCGCCTGAGCACCATGACCAGCGGGCAGAAGCGTTTCCCGGTGGCGCCGAGCAAGTTCAAGTTCAAACAATCGGGCAAATGCGGCACTTGGGCGAATGTGGACATCATGCCCCACACCGCGGGAATAGTGGACCACATGTGCCTGATCAAGTCGGTGCACACCTCGGCCATCAACCATGACCCGGCCTGCACTTTTGTGATGACAGGAAGCGAGGTGCCGGGCAAGGCATCCATCGGCAGTTGGCTTTCCTACGGCCTGGGCAGTGACAACGACAACCTTCCCGGCTTCGTGGTGTTCACGCCGCGGTTCCCCGAGGGAAGCAACGGGCAGGCCTTGTTCACCCGCATGTGGTCGAGCGGCTTTTTGCCCACGCAGTACAACGGCGTGGCTCTCCGCGGCACCGGTGACCCGGTGCTGTACCTGCGCAACCCCGAAGGCGTGGCTCCGGAGGACCGCCGCGCCATGCTGGACGCGCTTGGCAAGTTGAACCAGCGCACATTCGACCACTACCACGACCCGGAAACCCAAGGCCGCATCAGCCAGTACGAGATGGCCTTCCGCATGCAAAGCAGCGTGCCGGACCTGACGGACCTGTCGAACGAGCCGAAGCATATCCTGGAAATGTACGGGCCCAAGGTGACCCAGCCGGGCAGCTTCGCCAACAGCGCCATCCTGGCGCGGCGTCTGGTCGAGCGGGGCGTGCGCGTGGTGCAGTTGCTGCACCGGGGCTGGGACCAGCACGGCAACCTGCCCACGGAGCTGGGCAACCAGTGCAAGGACACCGACCAGCCCACTGCCGCGCTGGTGAAAGATCTGGCCCAGCGCGGGCTGCTGAACGAGACCCTGGTGGTGTGGGGAGGCGAGTTCGGCCGCACCGTGTACACCCAGGGCACGCTGACCCGTGACAACTACGGGCGCGACCACCACCCGCGCAACTTCTGCATGTGGATGGCTGGCGGTGGCGTCAAACCGGGCATCGTCCATGGCGAGACGGATGACTTCAGCTACAACATCACCAAGGATCCGGTGCACATCAACGATGTGAATGCCACGATCATGCACTGCATGGGTATCGACCATGAGCGGTTCACCTTCAAGTTCCAGGGTCTGGACCAACGATTGACGGGTGTGGAACCGCAACGGGTGGTCAAGGAAATCCTGACCTGACCGACAGGCCCACCGGAGACAAAACCGTGCTGCTGGCGACGCTTGCCCTTCTTTTTTCCCAGGCGCCGGCACCAGCCGGCACGGTGAGCCTGGGACGGCACCATTTCAGCCTGCCCGCGGGCCTGAAGATCACCCAAGTGGCCGGCTCCCCGCTGGTGGACCGGCCAGTCAGCGCCGTATTCGACGCGCGGGGCCGGCTTTATGTGACCGAGTCCTCCGGTTCCAACGAGCCGGCGGCTGTCCAAGCCGAGAAAAAGCCGCACCGCGTGCTGCGACTGGTAGATGACAACGGCGACGGGGTCTTCGACCGCCGGACAGTGTTCGCGGAAAACCTGATGCTGCCGCAAGGCATCTGCGTGGTGGGGGACGAGGTGTGGGTGGGCGCGCCCCCCAAAATTTGGCGGCTGGTCGACGCCGATGACGACGGCATCGCCGAGAAACGGATCCTGTGGCATGACGGCGGCACGCTGACCGGCTGCATGAACGACCTGCACGGCCCAGCGGTGGGGCCGGATGGCTTCATCTACTGGACCAAAGGCGCCTTTGCCGAGCAGAAACACACGCTGGCCGGCGGTGAGACCCTGGTGACGAAGGGATCGCACATCTTTTGCGCCCGGCCGGACGGCTCAGGCCGGCAGGCGGTGCTGAACGGCGGCATGGACAATCCGGTGGGGCTGGCGTTCTCGGCCACGGGGGATGTGTTCCTCACCTGCACCTTCGTGCATCACCCCGGTGGCGGAAACGGACTGCGCGACGGCGTGCTGCACGCTGTGGAAGGGGGTCTATGGGGCAAGGACCATTCCCCCATCCGTGAACCGCAACACCTGTGGACCAGCCCGGACCTGATGCCGGTGCTGGTGGATCTGGGACCGGCCGCGCCTTGCGGGCTTACCACCGCCAAAAGCGATGCGCTGGGGCTGAAAAATCGCCTGCTTTCCTGCCAGTTCAACCTGCGGCGGGTGCAGTCGCATGCCTTGCAGACAGCCGGCAGCGCCCTGTCCGCACAATCGAGCGACCTGGTGGTTTCCGACCATCCGGACTTCCACCCTACCGATGTGGTGGAGGATGCGGACGGTTCGGTCCTGGTGGTGGACACGGGCGGCTGGTACAAGCTGTGCTGCCCGTCCTCACAGATGGTGAAGGACCAGTCGCTGGGGGCAATTTATCGGATCAGCAGGGTGGCAGGTGATTCCAAACAGGATCCACGCGGTTTGGGCATTGGCAATCTGGCCGATACCCGTCTGTTGGCTGACGGCCGACCCGTGGTGCGTGAACGGGCGCTGGAGGCGCTTGCTAAGGGCAACCATCGGGCTGAACTGGGTGGCTATGCACGGGAAACGAGCAATCCGGTGGAGGCAAGGGTGCTGGCCCTGTGGGGTTTGTGCCGTATTGGCACCCAGGAAGCCCTGGCCGATGTGGGCCCGCTGCTGAACGATCCCCAGGAAACCCTTCGTCTGGTGGCGGCCCGGATCGTGGCCCGCCAACGAGTGAGCGGTTACCGCGAAACACTCACCAAGCTGTCACAGGATGACAAGTCACCAACCGTGCGCCGGGCCGCCGTGGAGGCGCTGGTGGCCCTGGAACCCGCAGCGGCCCTGACCGGGTTGTTGGAGATTTTGAAAGCCCCCCAAGGCCCCAAGGACAGGGCGTGGCAACACGCTATCACCCGGGCCTTGGTGCTGGCGCTGAAGGCTCTGCCGGAGGGGGATCAGGGAATCGCCCAGGCTCTCGGAACGGTGAAAAATACCGGCCCTCGGGCACGGTGGCTACTGGCGGCACTGGATCAAGCAAAGCGGCTGAACACCCCGGAATCCGTTCTGGCATTGGCGCGCGGTGCCGATGCCGAGGACAAGCGATTTGCCCGTTGGATTTTGGGCCGGCACCCGGAGTGGGCCCCGGCTATCGCCCAAGAATTGGCCCGCGGCAAGGCCCCAGCATGGTTGGATGAGGAACTGCTGGCGGTGCTGATCCAGGAGCCGGCCATGCAGGAACTGGCGGGGAAATGGCTACCCACCGGGGATGGCAAGCTGGCGCTCACGGCGCTGAGCCGCTGGCAGGGCAAGCAGATTCCGGCAGCATGGGTGGAACCCGTGCTGGCCGGCTTCAAGACCAGCCGGGCCGAAACGCTGCCGGCCGTGGTCCGACTGGCCAAGCAAAGCCCGCTGCCAGCCGGCTGGCTCAAACAACTGGAAGAGATGGCAAGCGACACCAGCCTGCCACCCTTGCAACAATTGCAGGCCATGGTGGCCCTGCCCGTCGGACGCGGCGAGAATGACGCGCGGTTTGGCTGGGTGGTGGAGCATCTGCAAGCCTCGGCTCCAGCGCCGGAACGACAGGCGGCCCTCGAGGTGCTGGAACGGTTGAAGCCCACCGCGGCACAGTGGCGAGTGCTGGCGGAGAAATTGGGTGGCGCCAGCGTGGCGGACCAGGCAAGGCTGGTGGGGCTCTTCCAGGCCAAAGACATCGCGGCCGGCAACGCATTGGCACAAACGCTGGAAGAGGGGAAAATCCCGCCCACCGTTTCCACCGCCACGCTGCGGGCCGCGTTGGCAGGCCATGGTAAAAGTGTGTCGGAGCGAGCCGAGGGCGCCCTGGCCAAGCGGGATCCGTCCGCATCCAGCCAACGGGCGCTGGTGGATCAATTGCTGGCAGGCCTGACATCCGGGGACGCAGGCCGCGGGCATGAGGTGTTCAACAGTGCTAAAACAGCCTGCGCCTCGTGCCACAGGATCGGCTACCGCGGCGGATTGGCCGGCCCGGAATTGACCGCCATCGGCCGCATCCGCACCCAGCGCGATTTGCTGGAGGCGATCATCGCCCCGAGCGCCAGTTTTGTGCGGAGCTATGAGCCGGTCACCCTCTCGCTGACCAGCGGCAAAATTGTCTCCGGCATTCCCAAGGGTGAAACCGCCACGGATTTGCGGCTGCAAACCGGTCCTGACACGCTGGAAACCATCCCGCGCGGGCAGATCGAGGAGATGACTCCGGGCACGGTGTCGCTGATGCCGGCGGGGATCGACAAGCAAATCACGCCCCAGGAATTGGCGGACCTGATCGCCTTCCTCATGGCCCGCAAGTAACAAGAAAATCCGAATCACATGGGGAGATTCTTCCTTTGCCCGTCTATTCAAAACTGGTTGGCCGGATTCCGGAGGGGCCTGTCGATGTGGTCGGCGATGTGCATGGCGAAATCCATGCCCTGAATGACTTGCTGGGCCATATGGGCTATGGACCGGACGGCAGGCACCCGGAAGGACGGCGACTGATTTTCGTCGGCGACCTGATCGACCGCGGCCCGGACAGCCCGGGGGTGGTCCGCCGGGTCCGGCGCATGGTGGAGGAAGCCGGCGCCCAGGCGGTTTTGGGCAACCACGAGATCAACCTGCTGCGCGGCTTGGACAAGGGCTTCGACAATGCCTGGTTCTTCAACCATCTCGGGCCGGCAGAACAGTCGGAAATGCTGGCGCTGCTGGCGGGCCTGCCCATCGCTCTGGAACGGCCGGACCTGCGGGTGGTCCACGCCAACTGGCACGATGATTGGGTGGAGGTGGCCCGCAACGCCAACTGCCCGGTAGAGTTGTTCGAGGAGCATGAAAGCCTGATTCAGGAATTCCTCACCCGTGAAGGGATCACCGACCCGCTGGAAATCAGTCTGCTGAAGCAGAACCACAATCCGGTTAAGCGGATCACCTCCGGGCCGGAAAAGCAGGCACCGGATGGACAGACCACCCCCGGCGAGCGGAAACATCATCTGCGGGACACCTGGTGGGACGAGTACTCGGGCCCCCTGTGCGTGGTGGGGCACTACTGGCGCATGCAGGACCCTGACAAACCCTCGCACAGCCACCTGTTCGACGACAGCAAGCCCTTCGCCCTGCTGGGCAAGGGCCATGTGATGTGCGTGGACTACTCGGTGGGCAAGCGCTATCTGGAAAGGCAGCGGAAAGGGCCAGGGTTCCAGGGGCCCTTCCACCTGCGTCTGGGTGCGCTGCGCCTGCCCGAAAGAACCCTGGTCTTTGACAACGGGACCACCGCGCCGCTTGGCTGAAACATCTGGAGCATCCGGCCATGTCTGAAGAACCCACCAAGAGCTGGATCTCCACGGCCTGGCTGACCGTGCTGCTGCTGATGCCGGTGGCCTTTCTGAACTATCTGGACCGGCAGATGCTGGCCAGCATGAAGGGGTCGGTGATGGGAGACATCGCCGATATTGAGACCCAGGCCAACTGGGGCCTGATGCTGGGCCAGTTCAAATGGGTGTACGCCTTCGCCAGCCCCCTGGGCGGCTACCTGGCCGACCGCTTAAGCAGGCGGCTGACCGTGTGCGCCAGTCTGTTTGTCTGGTCGCTGATCACTTGGTGGACCGGGCGGGTGGAAAGTTTCCAGGAACTGATGCATGCCCGCACCCTGATGGGCCTGAGCGAGGCGTTTTACATTCCCGCCGCGCTGGCGCTGATAGCGGCCCACCACACCGGCCCCACCCGGTCCCGCGCGGTGGGCGCACACCAGATTGGCATCTATCTCGGGGTGATCGCCGGGGGGTTCGGCGGCATGGTGGCCGACCAGCCCAGTCTGGGCTGGCGCAGCGCCTTCACGGCCTGCGGGGTATTTGGCATGTTGTACGCCTTGCCCCTGGTGCTGCTGCTCCGGGACAACGGGTCACTTACTGAAACCGACTCCCAGAAGGCTCCGGGCTTGGTGAACAGCCTGCCCAAATTGCTGCTGAATGGATCTTTTGTTTTGCTGGTGCTTTATTTCACGCTGCCGGCGCTGGCCGGCTGGATTGTGCGGGACTGGATGCCCGCCATCCTGCGGGACCGCTACGGGGTATCCCAGGGGAAAGCCGGCGTTTTGGCCTCATTGCCCTGGCAATCGGCCGCCATCCTCTTCGCGTTTGTGGGCGGCATTTTCGCCGACCGCATGATGGCCCGCACGGAACGCGGGCGCATCCTGGTGAGCGCACTGGGCATGGCGCTGATCGTGCCGGCCATCTTCGGCATGGGCATCGCCGGAACCATTGGAACCGCGGTGGCGGCGCTGGTGTTGTTCGGTATCGGCTGGGGCATGTTCGACACCAACAACATGCCGATTTTGTGCCAGATCGTGCCAGCCAACCTGCGGGCCACGGGCTACGGCATCATGAACCTGGTCAGCATCTCCTGCGGCGGCTTGGCCGACTGGGGCTTTGGCAAGCTGAAGGATCAGGGCGCCTCGGAGCCACTGGTTTTCGGTGTGTTCGCGGCACTGGCCCTGGTGGCCGGGCTGCTGGTACTGTGCATCCGGCCGAAAGGCCCTGAGGAATTGGAGCGGATGGCTATGTGAAAACATGAAAATTCAGGCTATGCTGAGGAGATGGCACCCCCTTCCGGTAAAACAGTCGGCGTTATTGGCCTTGGGCTGATGGGAACCGCCTTCACCTGCAGGCTGATCGAAGCCGGGTATTCCCCTTTCATCTGGAATCGAAGCCCGGAAAAAGCAGCCCATCTGGTGGCACAGGGTGCCCGGTGGAGCAATCAACCATTGGCCGAATGCGACCGGGTGATCATCAGCCTGTACTCCAGCGAATCGGTGGCCGAAGTGATCGGCAGCATGAAAGGCGACCTCCGCTCCGGCCAGTTACTCATCGACACAACCACCGGTGAGCCGGAACACGTTGAGAGGATGGGGAACGAACTTCTCCAAATGGGTGTCCACTACCTTGACGCACCCATATCCGGATCCAGCGAGCAAACCCGGCGAGGGGAGGCAGTGGTCTTGGTGGGGGGCCCTACGGAAGTTGTGGATTCATGCGGTGACCTTTGGCCAGTCCTTGGCAGAACGCTGCACCACTGCGGGCCCTTGGGGTCCGCATCCAGGATGAAGCTGGTCACCAACCTAGTCCTCGGCTTGAACCGCGCCGCCTTGGCCGAGGGGCTCGGGTTTGCACGGTCGATCGGGGTGAATCCGACGGCAGCCCTGGAAGTGCTGCGCGGCAGCGCCGCCCAAAGCAAGGTGATGGACACCAAGGGCGAGAAAATGCTCCAAGGCGATTTCAGCCCGCAGGCCAGGTTGAGCCAGCACCGCAAGGATGTTGAGATCATTGTGAGGGACGGAGCTGCGGCCGGTTTGGACCTGCCCCTTTCGAATCTCCACCTGGACCTGCTTCGCGAGGCAGAAAAGCAGGGACTGGGTACCCTCGACAACAGCGCGATTGCCCGCCTTTGGGGCCTTGGAACATGAACGATCAATCCCTACGACCCGGCGCGAGGGTCTGGGTATTGACGGCCGTGTTCCTCGGTTTATTGTTTGACGGTTTTGAACTGGGCCTGATGCCCGTTGCCTCGCTTTCCGTCTCCAAATCCCTGCTGGGGGATCATTTCTCACCGCAGGCAGGAGGTGACTGGTTCGCCCGATTCACCGCAGCCCTGATGCTGGGTGCCGCGGTGGGTGGTATTTTCCTCGGCGCCCTGGGGGACCGTATCGGCCGGGCACGGGCCATGGCGGTGAGCGTGCTTTTTTACTCGTGCTTCGCCTCAGCCGGTGCGTGGGTGCGGACCCAGGAGGAAATGCTGGCCTCCCGCTTCCTGGTCGGTTTGGGTGTCGGCGGAATGTGGCCCAATGGCATGGCCTTGGTGAGTGAGTGCTGGAGGGGTGCGTCGAAACCGCTGGTAAGCGGCGTGATGATGGCGGGTCTGAACTCAGGAATACTGCTTCTCTCCCAACTGGCGAGGGTGTATCCGGTAACCAGCGACTCCTGGCGCTGGATTTTTCTACTAGCTGGATTTCCAGCCGCCTTGGGCTTGGCGTGCTGGTTCCTTCTGCCTGAATCGCCCGCCTGGATGCGGGAAAGGGGCGAGTCTCCTGTTCCTGCCCAGCCCCTGCGGACCCTTTTTTCCAAAGGAATGCTGCAACGAACCCTTGCAGGTATTGTCCTGAGTGCCATACCGATGGTGGGTGCCTGGGCCGCAAGCAAATGGATGATCCCGTGGGCTGATGAGGTGGCCCGGGACACAGACCCCGGATACAAGGCCGCCACGCAGGGATGGTGGTCGGCAGGTGCCATCGCAGGCAGTATATTGGGGGCCCAACTGGCGGCATGGCTTGGCAGGGAACGCAGTTACCTGCTGATCAGCCTTGGCGCCTGGCTTTCCACCCTTGCCATGTTCCGCGCCACCGCCCCGTTGGAGCCCCTTTTCCACCCCATCGTCCTGGCCCAGGGACTTGTTTCCACTCTCTTTTTCGGCTGGCTGGCCCTTTTTTTGCCAGAACTCTATCCGACGCAGGTCCGATCAGCGGGCAGCGGCATGGCCTACAACACCGGCAGGTTTGCCACAGCTTTCGGGGTGTTGGGTGCGGGGGCACTTTTCAACTGGCTGGGAGGAAATTATCCCAACGTGGGGTCTGTCATGGCATGCATTTACGGATTGGGCATATTTGCCATCTTGCTGGCGCCGCCATCCCGACTGGATAAAAGGAACTCCACCACATGATTGCGACCGCCTATTGTTTGATCCTTTTTGTCACCAGCATGTCCCCGGATCAGGAGGCCCTCGGTTACGAGAAGCTGCCTAGCGGCCTGAAAATCATGCTCCGTGGTCGGCCGATGGCGACTTTTTTCCATGGGAACCAGAACATTCGACGCCCCTTTTTCGCCAATGTGCATGGCCCGGAAGGAACCCGTTTGACCCGCAACTATCCACCCCATTCGGGCAAGGACGCCACAGACCATGCGACGATGCACCCGGGATTGTGGCTGGGTTTCGGAGATATCAGCGGAGAGGATTTCTGGCGCAACAAAGCCACCATGTCATTCGAGGGGACAACGATTGAACCAACGCTCAAGGACGGGGTCCTCGCGTTCGAAACCAGGCATTCGCTGAACCGGGCCGATGGCAGGACCCTGGGAAACCTTCACACCGCATTCTCAGTACGTTTGGTGCCTTCCGGCGGGCTTGTCATCTGGGACACGACCATCCTGGCGGGGGAAAAAGAATTGGTGCTTGGCGATCAGGAGGAAATGGGCTTTGGAGCACGGATGGCCACCGAACTGATTGAAACCAATGGGGGGATCATCACCCAGCCCAACGGGAAAAAGTCCGCACGGGGAACCTGGGGCCAGCCAGCCAACTGGACCGATTACAGCGGCCGCGTAAACGGCAAGCACGCGGGGATCACCCTGATGGCCTCACCCTCTAATTTCCGACAGAGCTGGTGGCACAACCGTGACTACGGCCTGATGGTCGCCAATCCGTTTGGTCGGGCCGCGATGAAACAGGGTGCGAAAAGCGCAGTGGAACTGAAACCCGGGGAAAGCCTGCGCCTGGTGTTCGGCGCGGTCCTCCACGAAGGTGCTAACCATGAACCGGCGAAAGGCTATGCGGAATTCCTTCAGGTCATCAGACAGGACCCGATGAAGGAGGGAAATTAGCCCGCCTCGGAATGCCGGGCAAAAGCTTCCTGAAACCGAAAGCCCAAAACCCAGGAAGAACTTAAAAAAATACCCCGGAGATTTCCCCGGGGTATTTTTGTTCAGCGTTCGCTGTCGATCAGGTGTCGATGATCTTGCTGAAGCGCTCGACAAAGGCCTTCTCTTCCATGTTGCCGGCCTTGGCCAGGCGCTGGATGTTCTCGGGGTTTTCCACATCGCGCCGGTCGAGGCGGATCATGTAGCGGCGGGCGCACTCGTAGCCTTCACCCGAAATGTCTACCTTGCGCGTCTGCATGCGCTTGGTCTTGGGATCGAGCATGGTCTCGAAGGGCAGGGGCTTCATCTTGCCGTCCACCAGGCTGATGATGGCGCCGTACTTCGCCGAGTCGGGACTGAGGAGAAACTTCACGGCGCTGTAGCCCAGATCGCGCGTGTATTCCGCATCGAACGGGACCGGGTCGGCACAGCGCAGCTCGTAGCCGATCTCCTTCTCGGTGAGCGTCATGCTGATGCCCAGAGCCTTCAGCCGCTGGGCGACCTGATCCTTGATCATGCGGCCAAAATCCACCTCGGCCATGCGCAGGTGGCCGTGCGGGTCGCGCTCGATCTTGCCGTAGCGTGCCAGTTGGACCTCGCCCATCGCCTGCAGGGCTTCCTCTCCCAGGGCCTCGACCAGCCCCTCAGCCAGGACGGCCACGCCATAATCCTGCCCCTTGCTGCGGCGCTTGATGATGGCCCCCACCAGGATTTCGCACAGGCTGTCGAGCGAGGGAGGTGCCTTGCGGAACTCCTCCGGAATGATGGTCAGGGTGGCTGCGGAAGCCTTGCCGATGCCCAGGGCGAGATGGCCTGCGGCACGCCCCATGCTGATAACAAAGAACCAGCGGCGGCTGGTCTTGGCATCTTCCATCAGGTTGCGGACGAGGTTCACACCAATCTGCCGCGCGGTCTCGAACCCGAAGGTGGGAACCGAAGGGGGCAGGGGCAGGTCGTTGTCGATAGTCTTGGGCACATGGGCGACACGGATGGAGCCGCCGCCAGCCTTGTACACCTGGCTGCCCGAGTAAGCGGTGTCATCGCCACCGATGGTCACCAGGTAGCTGATGTCCATCTCCTTCAGAACGCGGAGAACCGTCTGCAGATCCTGCTCGTTCTTGGCCGGATTGACCCGGGCGGTAGACAGGATGGAACCGCCCTTGATGTTGATGTTCTTCACATCATCGACGGTGAGCGACTTGATCTGGCTCTTGTCACCCTTGACCAGATGCTTGAAACCTTCCATCACGCCAAAAACATCCCAGCCTTGCTGGGTGAGCGCCTCGATGGTGACCGCGCTGATCACACCGTTGATACCCGGCGCCGGACCACCGCCCACCACCAATGCCAAACGCTTCTTGCTCATTGACGAAAAGCCCTCAAACCGAGACATGCGACAGGGGGCCGCCAGGAGCCCCCGGAACCGCACCATCGTGGAAGGTTATTCTTAATGCAATCGCTCGGGTTCTCCAAGGCGGGCCGTGACGCCTTGGAAATCTGGAAAGGCTGGGGCAATTGGGAAGATATTATTTGTTAGCCCAAGCATTGGGTATGCATAATGCTAGGCGGCCTTTTTGGTTTTGTGGATATCAAACAGGCCGAAAATTTCGTCTTCAGAGAGCCCCATGCTGATGGGGGGGCCGTTCTGGGCGATGACTTCCTGGAACAGGGCGCGTTTCTGGTCAAGAACGAGGGCGATACGTTCCTCGATGGTGTTGACGCTGATATAGCGCGAGACGAACACCGTGGCTTTTTGGCCCAGGCGGTGGGCCCGGTTGATCGCCTGGTCCTCGATGGCAGGATTCCACCAGCGGTCGAACAGGAACACATAGTTGGTGTATTGCAGGTTGAGGCCCACCGAGCCGGTACCGTAGCTCATCAGGATGATCTTGTGGATCGGATCCGCCTTGAACTTGTCGAGTATCGGCTGGCGTTCGGGCTGGGGGATCTTGCCGTGGTACTGAACCGGATTGTGCTCGGCCAGAGCAGCCGCGATCGACTCGAGCGGCTCCACCCACTGTGAGAAGAGGATGGCCTTGTTGTTGGTGGAGGCGACCTCCTCCATGTCGGCGGTGAGCTGCTCCATCTTGGCGCTGGCGCCGGTGCGCGGGTCGAAATTGCAGATCTGCTTGAGGCGCATCACCAACTGGAACACATGCTGCACGGTGATGGTGTCGCCCAGCGAGTTGAGGTGGACGATGCCCTCCTTCTCGGCCTTGTCGTAGGTCTCGCGCTGCTCGGGTGAAAGCTCGAGATGGATGTCGCGGATGATGCGCGGCGGCATGTGGGTCGCCACCAGATCCTTGGTGCGGCGAATGATGTGGTCGCGCACGATCTCGGACATCTGGCGCGGGTGCGCATCGGGCGGAATGAGCTTGGGATCGACGAAGGAGAAGATGCTGGTGAGATCTTCCACCCGATTCTCGATGGGGGTGCCGCTCATCGCCCAACTGCGGGATCGCTTGAGGGCCTTGGCGGCCTGCGCAGTCTTGCCGCCGGCGTTCTTGATGCGCTGGGCCTCGTCCAGCACCACCACATCGAACTTCACATCGGGGTCGAGGATGACATCATGGTCGCGCGTGAGGATCTCATAGTTCACCACCTGCACCGGGCAGTTGGAGACCTTCCACATGGCGGTGCGGGTCTCGGTGTCACCCGAGAAGACCTCGAAGGCCAGGTCGGGGGCCCAGGTTCGCAACTCACGGGTCCAGTTGATGACCAGCGGTTTGGGACAGACCACCAGGGCCCGCTTCAGCATGCCGCTGCTGATGAGCAACCTGAGCGAAAGGATCACCTGCACGGTTTTGCCCAACCCCATCTCGTCGGCGATGAGGGCGGCGCTACGCGGCATGAGGAAGGCAATTCCCTGCAGCTGGTAGGGATACGGTTTGAAGGGCAGAGTGAGCCGGCCCTTGCCCAACATGCCCTCCAGGGGTGGTTGCAACAGGGTCAGCAGGCGGTCCTTCAGGCCCGCCATGGTTGCCGGGGGCTTCAACCGGGTGATGGTGTCGCCCACATCCACACCTTCTCCCCCCTCCGCGCCGGGGGGCAACAACGCATTTCCACCCACAGGCAGACCCATGACTGCCTCCTGGGTTCCAACCACCGGGTTTTCGCCGGCGGCCGTGGCGAAGTCGATCATTTCCTGGGTGGGCTGGGCCTCAGGCTCATCCGGAGCAGGCTCCACCTCTTCGGTGTTGGAAGCTGGGCAGGCTTGGCGGGATTTGCGGAGATTGAGGTCTGGAGGCAGCGGAAAACGCCAACCCTGAGTCTGGATGCTGAAGTCGATGGCCCCGAGGGAGCGTACCCAGGGGGCATTGTTCAGCATGGGGATGCTGCGCGCAGAAGGGGTGAGTGGGCGTTCCCAGGTGTTGACCCGGATCAGGCCGGGTTTCTCCAGCGGTGGAACCGCGTCGATGGCAGGGGTGGTGTCGCTGGAAAGCCCTAAATCGGGCGCACCGGGTCCGGCTGGGCTTTGGTACCGAGGTTCAACCTCGACCATCGACCCAGTGGCGGCGGGATCCAGCATGCGGTTTTCCTGGCTGGCCGGCAGGACGGATGTTTGCCCATCTGCCCAACCCGAAGGTTGGGACAACGGCATGAAAAACGCATCCGCCCGCATGCTGGGTGGATCGGCCCAAAAGGGTGGAAGGCTTGAAGCTATTGCGCCCGGCACGGGTTACCCTAGCTTGAAACTGGATGGGATGGCGCAATCCCTGCTGGCGGCGATGGTCTGGCCGGTTCTAACGGCCCTGTCGGCCGAACAATTTATCCATTTTCCTGAAATAACGGCGACGAGAGTCTTCTCCTTCCATGCAGCCCATCATTCCCGGGGAATCTGTCAGTGCCGACGGGGTGGGGGACGCCCAGACCTGGGCATCCTTTGACACCCCCGCCTATGTGCGGCGCGGCCTGACGGTGGAGGTGGAATGGCGATCGCTGTGCGACAAGCTGCAACACACCTGGAACGAATGGACCGTCCCGGTGGGCAGGCTCTGCTCGCAATTGCGCCACCAAGCCGAAGGGTGGGAACCATTCAGGCCCTGGCTGGCCACGGAGGAGGATCTGGACCGTCTTCGCCGGCTGGACGCACGATTGAATCAACGTTTGAAATACCCGCCGGCCAAGGCGACCTGGCTATGGACACTGAAGGGGCCGCTCAAGCGATTGGCGCGGATGGTTCCCGCCTTCAACGAGGTCTGGGGCAGGCATCTGGCCACCCTGGACCTGGGCCCTTTGAACCGGGCCCGGGAACAGTACAACCGCTGGTACCTGCTGGAGAAGGAATGCGCGATGCGTTCCACCCGCTCCGCCACGGGAGGTTTTGAAACTATCCCATCGGCCACTGTGGCGGACCTGGCGGCGGCATTTCCACCGTTGCCGGTTTTTTCCCTCAGGTAGGTTTCGGAACGACCACGGGCTCGGAGGACAATCGGTCTGCGACCTGCTCCGTTTGACCCCAGCGGATCCATCCCAAGTCCTCGACAAAAATCACATAAAGAACCGGCACCACCACCTTGGTCACCAGCGTGGCCAAAAGGAGGCCAATGATCTGCACATAACACAGGGGCTCCCAAAGCGGACCGCCCTTGATGGCCAGAGGAATCAGGCCGCCCACGGTAGCCAGCACCGTGACCAGGACGGGCCTGAGGCGCACCAACGCCGCATCGATCACCGCCCGGCGGAGCGACTCGCCGCGCTCGTTCGCCTCCTCGATGTATTCGAACAGCACGATCACATGGCTGATGATCACCCCGGCCAGGGAGGAAAGGCCCAGCAGCGCGAAGAAGCCCAGCGGCGTGTTCGACACCAGCAGGCCCATGAGCCCGCCCACCATGCCAAAGGGCACCGCCGCGAAAATCACCATCGGCTTCATCAGGCTGTTGAACTGCAACACCAGGGCGAGGTAAATGGCCAGGATGGATGTGACCATGGCGATGCTCATGGAGGCAAAACCTTTTTCCTGTTCTTCCTTCTCCCCGCCGAAACCGTAGTGGAATCCGGCCGGCCAGGATTTGGACAGCGTCTTCAGCCTCGCATCCAGGAATTCAACCGCCTTGCTGGGCAGAACTCCGGGCACCGTGTCACATTTCACCGTGATACAGCGTTCGTGATCACGCCTGGCTATTTTCGGTGCGACCGCCTCGGGACTGAAACGGGCCACCTGGTCCAGGGGCACGCGCTGGCCCTCATAGTGCGTCGGCACCTTCAGGGTTCGCAGGGCGTCGAAACGGCTGCGCTCATCCGGCCTGAGCTTGAATGTGACCGGAATCAACCGGTCCCGTTCCCGGATCCAGGTGGCGGGCGAACCAGAGAGGGCCGCGTTCATCAGTTCGGCCACCGCCTGGTTGGTCACGCCGGACAGGCTGGCCTTTTGCGGGTCCACCTGCAGGCCGAGCTGGAGAACTTCGGGCTCCCAGTCATCGGAAATATCCGTTGTGCCCGAAAAATCCCGCATGAGCGCCTTGCTTTCCTCGGCCAGTCTGCGAAGGGTGGCGATATCCGGCCCCATGATCCGCAACTGGACCGGGATTCCGATGGGCGGCCCCGATTCCAATTGATTCACCCGGACGCGGGCCTCGGCGATCCGGGACGGCAATTCCCGTTTCAGCCTGTCCGCCAGGGCGATGGTGCGGTGGCGATCGGTCGTGTGCACGAGGATCTGGGCGTAGTTTGACGCCGGCTGCTCGGGAACGATCGAGATCCAGAAGCGGGGTCCGCCGGCACCCACAAAGGTGGTGTAGGCTTCCACCTCCGCACCCAGGATCGAGTCCGTCACGTAGATGGCCCGCATCGCCTGTTCCCTCGTTTGGGCAATCGAGGCGCCTTCAGCCAGGAACAGGTCGATCGTGAAAGCTGAATGCAGATCCTTGGGGAAGAAGTTGGTGCCGATCATCGGGATCAGGCTCATGGCGGTTGCCAGAAAGATAAGGCAGGCCGCCAGCGAAATCCATTTGTGGCGCATGCAGATTTCCGAGAACCCGTTGTACACGCGGGCGAAGCGCGAGCCCCGGCCCCCACCCTCTGCCAGACTGGCCTCCATGCCAGCCTGGCCCTTCAGCAGGTAGTACCCCAGGAGTGGAATGAAGGTCATGGAAACGATGCGGCTGGCCACCAGGGATGCCGTGACCACGACAGGCAACGAGTAAATGAATTCGCCCACCACCCCGCTGACCATCAGGAGGGGAAGGAACGCGACACAGTTGGTGATCGTGGCGAAGAGGATGGCACGCGACAGTTTCTGCGGTCCAAGCCAGGCGGCAACATCCCGTTTTTCACCCATCGCCAGTTCCCGGTTGATCGCATCCCCGGCCACCACCGGGTCATCCACCAGCAGGCCCAGGGCGATGATCAGCGCGGCGATGGAAATCTGCTGCAGGTCGATAGCGATGAGGGAGCAGAAGCCCAGCGTCATGGCCAAGGTGATGGGGATGGACAGGGCGACGATGAGGGCGCTGCGCCATTCCATGAAAACCAGCGCCACCCCCACCACGATGACGATGGCCTCGAGGAGGCAATCATTGAACTCGCGGATTTTCAACCGCACCCGCTCGGGTTCGTCGCTGGTACGCTCGAGCCGCAGATCGGCTGGCAGAACCCCCTTGAGGGAGGCGATCGCCGCGTCCACATCCCTGGAAAAATCAGCGATCTGCGTGCCCTCCACATGGCGGACGGCCAGGGTGATGGCGCGCGTGGTCCAGAGTTCCGTGGGCCCTCCACTGCCTGCTCCTGTTTGGGCGACCACTGGTTCGGGCAACCCGGCCAGACCATCGGGCAGGCGGGTGGGGGAGTCGCCAGCGGGGGCCTTGATCGTGCGGAAATTCAGAGAGCGGGGCGGATCCTGGTAGCCCCTGACAATTTCCACATGGTCCCGCAGGTAGATGGGATACCCGTCCCCCTGGTTGACCACCATGTCCCTGATTTCATCGAGGCGGGCGAGCTTGCCGGTGGGTTTCACATTCACCCGCTGGGCGGGGAGTTCAAAGGTACCCCCCGGGGTGTCAATATTCCGTTGGGCCAGCAACCGGCCCAACGACTGCAAATCCAGGTTGGTGGCACCCGAGCGGTGGCCGCTCATGAAGAGGTAGATGGCCTCGTCTACCACGCCCATTTGGTCGATCTTGCCCACCTTGGGGGACTGACGCAGTCGGTCCTGCAGCAGATCGGCGTACTGGCGCAGTTCCTCATAGCTGTACCGCGCGATGCCCCCGGGCTGGCGCTGGCACTGGCTCCGGAGGATTCCGGGCAGATCATCCAGGTCACCCACGACCACACCGGGCCAGATGTCGGGATGTCCCAATCCCGACCCGATGTAGTCGTTCTGCCAGCGACCCATCTCCCGCTGCAATCGATCGATGGTATTGCCCGGCTTGATCCGGAAGTCGATCAGGCCAACGCCCAAAAGGCTGGAGTATTGGCCGTCCTCAATGATGCCCTGCTGCTCCAGGCGCAAAAGCGCCGAGCGCCCCAATCGCTCCACCAGCCCCGGATCAATCGCCACCGGATGAACCAGGATGCCGGTGTGGCGGTTGTCCCGCAAGGTCGCGGGCCTCTTGGCCCTTTCCTCCCTCAGCTTGGCTGCTATCACCTCGGACCGGCGATCCAGCTCAAAATCCGAGACAGGCGGGCTGCTCAGGGTGAGCAGTACCGCAACCGTGTCCCCGAAATCCTTGTCCAGGCGGGGGCGCAACGGCCTGCCTTCGGCGGTGGGCAGGTCGTTCATCGCGGACAGCTTGTTGTCCAGGTCCTGCCAGACTTGTTCGGCGTTCTTGATGGTGTCATACAGGTCGACGAAGACGATCGACAGGCCCTGCCGGCTGACGGAACGCACATGCTCCACCGCCGGGTTCTCGCTCAGCTTTTTCTCGATTTTCCGCGTGAGTTCCTGCTCCACCTCCAGCGAGGTCGCTCCGGGGTAGTCGGTAAGGACCAGCCCATTGCGGATCTGGATCAGCGGGTCCTGCCGCTGCGGCATGGAACGGTAGGCGAACACTCCCCACACCAGCGTGGCCACCAGCAAGGTCCACGCGATGGGGCGCTTGTAGACGAAGTACTGGGAAGTAGTCAGGGATTCGCGCATGGGTGTTGGCCCGTCTTTCACGGCTCGACCTGGACAGCCTGGCCATCATGCAGGCGGTGGGTGCCGGTGGACACCACACGGTCACCCGGTTTCAGCAAGGTCGTGGCGTCGAGGCGGACCGCCACACGATTATCAAGCACATTGTCGAATCGGACCGGAACCGACTCCGCAATGGACTTGCCGTCGCGTTCCACCACGCGAAACACCTGGTAGGTCGCCTCGCGCGCAGCCGGCACCACCGCGGTGAGCGGCAACAGGTAGGAATTCACCTCCTTGCGGAACTCCACCGTGGCGATCATGCCCGGTTTCAAACCCGGCTGGTTGTCCACCCGCACCTCGATGGGGTAGGTGCGGGTTTGCTGGTCGGCGGCGGACGCGATCTTGTGCACGATGGCCTGGAAACGACTGCCAGGCAGCGCGTCGCAGAAGACATCGACGGTTTGGCCCAAGCGCAACGCGCCCACCAGGGTGTCGGGAACCCCGAAACCGATCACCACGCTGGATAGGTCAAGAAGCAGGAATGACTTCTGGTTGGCGGTCACCCGCTGGCCGACATCGACAAAACGGGCAGCCACCGTGCCCTGCCGAAACGGCGACTTGAGCGTGCAGTAGGCGATGTTCGCCTCGGCCTGAGCCAAGGCGATGCGCGCAGATTCCCTATCTCGCTTGGCGCCGGCTACGGCCAGGGCGGTGGAAACCTGTTTGGTCTTGGCGGTATCCAGATTGGAGATGCTGGTCGCGTTGCTTTTCCACAGTTGCTCCACCCGCCGGAATTCGAGCAACGCCAGCGACGCCTCGGACTCCAGTTGCGCCAAGTAAGCCTCGGCGGTGGCCACTTTTTCGGCGGCCACATTGCGGTCACGCACATAATCGGCGGTGTCGAGACTGGCCAGAATCGTTTCCGGGGTGACCAGGTCCCCCTCATGGATGGCATGTTCCTTGCCATCAGGCCCTACCACCCGGTGCAGTCCGGTGATGGTTCCCCCCACCCGGAAAGAGAGTTCCGCTTTCTCCAACTCCTTGACCGGGCCGCTGTAGGTGAGCGCGGAGGAAACCGTTTCAGAAACCAGCGGCTGAACCCGCACGGTCAGCGGCGGCGCCTCGGAGGGCTTCGGGGCTAAGGACAAGGCACGGTGGTACAGCAGCGAACGGAAGCCCAGTGCCAGGGCGCCGATGCCTATCAAAACCAACGCGGCCACGAGCCTATACTTCCATTTCCCCGGTTTTCCAAGGGAAGGGGAGGCTCCATCACCCGCCGGCAAAGCCCGCGTCCCTGGATTCATGGGGAAATATCTCCTGGCAGACCCGTTGGAAGGTCTGGTCATAGTCCCACTCCCCGCGCAGCGGACGCCAACGCAGACCATCCAACATGGTCTGCATGTTGTCCCGCAGGGACTCGAATGGCTCGGACACCCGCATCTCCTTCAGAAGGTGCGGAAAATTCAGCATGGCCCAGTGACTGCCTATGACCATGGAATACAGGGAGAAAACCACCCCGCCGACCGATTGGCCCCTTTCCAGGACCAGATCCTTCCCGGCGACCGCGATTTCCACGATTTCCATGACCCAGCGGATGATGCAGCGATCCTGCTCAAGCAGGGTTTCCCGACGCTTTTCGGAGGCCCTGGCATCGAGATCGGCCCAGCGAATCACCTGTTCCGAACGGAAATGATGGGGCTGGAGCCTGGCGAAAAGGTTGTCGGCAATGGCAAAGGCCAGCATGCGCTCGCGGGTGCGCCCCTGAAATTGGCGGGCCCGTTCAAACAACCCCAAACGCTGGCCACAGCTTTCGATCAACAGGGCCGCGACGAGGTCTTCCTTGGAAGAGAAATGCTGGTAGACGGTGCCTTTGGAATACTCGGTCACCTCGGCCAGGCGATCCATTCCCAAGCCGGCGTAGCCGTGTTCGATGAGCATTTCCCGGGCCACACCCAGGAGCTTCCGTTCCCGCTCTTCGATTTCCCGCTGTTTGCGGGTCATTGTGCCCATGCGTCGATTTTTGACGATTCGTCAAAAATGTCAATATGGCTACTTTTTTGGAAATACAGGCACCGTGGGAGAGAAGGGAGAATCAGCCGAGCAATTTTCGGTAATTGTCCATCCCGTGGGCGGCGATCCCGCCCACTACCGAATTCCAGATGTTGTCCATCAACGAGATGCTCAGCGCTTTCTCCACCGCATCCTTCGCCATGTTTTTCACCAGGGAATCGGTGGGATTTTCGGCTCCGGTGTCGAGCAGCCGCTCCTCCTCGCAATGGACAAACTCGTTAGCCAGAAGGCTGTACATGGGCAGGCGGGGAACCGGGTCAGGCTGGTTGGTGTAGCGGAACAGCTTACCCTTGAAATCGCGATTGAACGCATCGATCGCAATCTGGTTGCCGATCATGGGTGCGCCGAATGTGTAAATCTGGTGCACATTGATCATTTTACGAGTGAACAGCCACGCCGCGAATAGAGCCAGCGCACCACCCAGGCTGTGGCCGGTCACCCACAAGGGACGTTCGGCCTTGGCCATCTCCTCCTCCACCCCCGACAGCACTGGTGGCCAGATTTCGCCGATGGCCGCAACAAACCCCTGGTGGAAACGGGCTCCCACACCTGCGGCGGCTAGATCGGTGCCCAGCCTCCCCTCGGGCACCACCAGCAAGTTCATCGCGTTGGTGAGCAGCCAGTCCTTCAGTCCCTCGATGCCGGTAGGCTTTTCCGTGCCGCGGAATGCCACCACGATGTGGTCGTCATTCGTGGCGATCCAAGCCTGGGTGTTACCCACGCTGGCCAGCCGGCCGGCCAATCCCAACTCGTCACGGAACTTGCTCTCGCCCTCAGCCTGGGAGTAGTAGGCCAAATCGGCCGCCGCCGCCAAAAAACGGGCGTTGCGGGGATCACCCATCGCGTCTTCGAAAAGTTGCAGGGGCATGGAGGCTTCTCCTGGACAGGCTTCCACCAATCACTTCAGGTATTTGCGTTCGTCCTTGTTCCCGGCTTTCCACTCGCGCAGGGTTTTGGAACTGATGGCCGTTTCGCGGGCATCGACCTCGACCAGGCTATTCATGGGCCCGAGGAACTCGACAAATCCTTCATTGGTCACGCCTGTCCCCCGCAGTCGGAGGATACGCAACGCAGGAAGCGTGGCCAGTTTCCGGAGGCCCTGATCGGTGATTCGGGTGTCATTCAGGTCCAGTTCGCGCAACTGAGCCATGTCGAGCAAAAAGTCAATGGTTTCGTCAGTCACATCGGGGTTGGCCATCTGCAGGACCACAGCATTTTTCTTTTGCGCCAAAGGCGAGTAATCATTCTGATTCCAGCCGGTGAGCGTGATGTGCACCTCGCCATCCACCACCTTTTCGCGCGGCCCCAAACTCAGGCGATTGACCACCAGGCGATTGATTGCGATGGTGCCACCCGCAAGCGCCAGGCCCAGAAGCATGATGCAGAAGGGCCACTTGGCCCTTGCCGGATGCCGGAGCGCAAACGGAAAGGCCACTGGTGGAAAGGCCAAGCACCCCAGTCCCCAGGCAAGACTGACGCGGAAAGCGCGAATAACCAGCCACAGCAGGCCGACCAATGTCAGGATCAACCCTGCCAAAAGGACCCAATAACCGTATTGTTCGAACATGAGTCCGCCTGAATGCCCTGCCGGTTGCAACCAATCAACTTTACACAATTATTAGCCCGGAGACCCAGCGGACCTAACCGCTTGCCTGCCGGCCCTTTCGCGCGAAAACAGACCCAGCGCCCTTTTCGCATTGAGGGTCTACCAGGCAATGCGGTGACCCGCCTCATCGCCCACCCATGTCATTCGTTTCTTCCGGGAGGAAATCGCCGCAGGAATTCCTGCCCGTGCAGGCCGGTGTTGGCAACATCAGTGATGCCATCCTGGCGGAAATGGGTCACACCACCGTGGTGCCGACTTTTAGCGTGGACACCGAGATTTTGGACGCTGCGTCGACCTGATGCGGACGGGCCGCCTGACCACCACCAGCTCCACCGCACTCACCCTGTCGGAGGAGAAACTGTAGGAGGTCTACGACCACTGGGATTTCTTCCGGTCCAAAATCATCCTGCGCCCCTGCGAATTGTCCAAAAATCCCGCCGTGATCCGCCAACCGGGCTTGATCAACATCAAGACGGCGCTGGAAGCGGACAGTTACGGCAACGTGAATTCGATGCATGGGTGTGGCACGCAGATGATGAATGGCATCGGCGGCTCGTGCAAATTCGAACGCAACGGGTACCATTCGGTGTTTGTCACGCCCTCGGTCGCCAAGGGGGGGAATCATCTCGTCCATCGTGGCGTTCTGCCCGCATATCGACCACAGCGAACATTGGGTGCATGGGCTGATGACGGAGCACGGCTTGGCCTATATTCGGGGTGTGGGGCACGCCCAGGCCACACCCGGCACGACCTGGCCCGGTGCTTTCAGTTGAACCGAAATCTGCTGGAGCACGGGTCGAAGCTGCTCGGGCTGAGGCTGGGGGAATAAGACCGCCAAACCTCCAGGTTTTGCCCTGAAGTCCAATACCAGCTGCTGACTCAATTTTCACAAATTAGCCAAATAGCCCAGACTACTTGAATAATCGGAAAATTTGGGATAAAGAGAAAAGATAAGCATGCTAAGCAGTTAGGGGCTGATTGCACCTTCTGCGGCGTGGACCTTCCTTTCGAAATCCGGCGGGAGCTTTCCAAACCGCCGGGTCCAGAGCTCATTTAGC
>DKBS01000179.1 GCA_002451275.1 Planctomycetaceae bacterium UBA6894
TTGGATGGTAAGTTATTATGTTGAGTTGAAGGCAAAGCCCACTCGTTGCCTTTTGTTTATCTGGTTTCCAACAGGTGCCCAACACCCCGCCAGATTGGTTGGGCCCTTGGTTCGGAATGATTTCCCGCCCGGATTCAAATACGCATGCTTCAGGTGGTCGCGTCCCTGTTTTTTGTTTTCCAGGCCCCTGCTCCTGGCGAGAAACTTGTTTCTGCTGACCCTGTTGAAAAACCTGTTCCCACCTTTGAGCGGGATATCCAGCCGATTCTCACCCGAAACGGTTGCAATGCCGGCCCTTGTCACGGAAAGGCCCGGGGACAGAACGGCTTTGCCCTGTCGCTGTTCGCCTACGACCATGACTTTGACCACGCCTCGATGTTTGGGCAAGCGCGGGGCAGGCGGGTGAATCCCGAGGCTCCCGACGAATCGATCCTGTTGCGCAAGGCTGTGGCCTCCATGGCCCATGGCGGTGGCCGTAAGCTCACCACTGATCATCCCGATTACCAGGTTCTGCGGGCATGGATTGCCGCTGGCGGGCCTCGAACCCCGGGTACCGCACCCGCCCTGGCCAAAATCACGGTCAGTCCCGATCGGAAGCTTTTGGAACCCAAGGGCACGCAGCAACTACGGGTTACTGCCCACTGGGCCGATGGTTCCAGCAATGATGTGACCGGTTTGGCCCTGTTCTCCTCCAGTGAAAATGTGATCGCGGGGGTGGATCCGCAGGGGGTGGTGAAAGCGGGCCCCTTGCCAGGGGAGGCGGCCATCATGGCCCGCTACATGGACCAGTTCGCGGTTTGTCCGATCCTGATTCCCCAGCCGGCGGGTTCGGCGGCGGCCAACGCCGCCTGGCGGGAAAACAATCGCATCGACTCCCTGGTTCGTGACAAGCTGAACCAGCTGGGTTTGGTCCCCAGCGGGCCTTGTTCCGATTCCACATTCCTGCGTCGGGCCTTCCTCGACATCATCGGCACCTTGCCGACGCCGGTTGAAGTGGAGGTGTTTCTGGCCGACCAGTCCACAGACAAACGGGCCAGGTTGGTGGACCGCCTGCTCGCCCGCCCTGAATATGCTGATTTTTGGGCCAATAAATGGGCGGATTTGCTCAGGCCCAACCCGTACCATGTCGGCATCAAGGCGGTGATGAACCAGGATGCCTGGCTACGCGACCAGTTCCGTCAAAACCGGCCCTACGACCAGTTTGTGCGGGAGTTGCTCACCGCCAAGGGCAGCACCTTTGAGGATGGGGCCACGGTGTTCTACCGCAACAGGCGGGAACCCGAGGAACTGACCACGATGGCGTGCCAGTTGTTCCTCGGCATCCGCCTCGATTGCGCGAAATGCCACCACCATCCCTTCGAGGCGTACGGCCAGGACGACTTCTACAGCATCGCCGCTTTTTTCAGCCGGATCGGCCGCAAGGGGGTCGGCATTTCCGCTCCGATTTCCGGCGGGGAGGAGACCATTCTGGTAGCCCCCTCCGGAACGGTGAAGCATCCCATCACCGGCAAGGAAATGCGGCCGGCGCCCCTCTACGGCAGGGCGCCGGAGATCTCCCCCGGCGCCGACCCGCGTGAAGCCTTTGCCGATTGGGTAACCGCCCCCGAGAACGCGAACTTTGCCAAGGTGATGGCGAACCGGGTTTGGGCCGAGTTGATGACCCGGGGGATTGTGGAACCGGTGGACGATTTGCGCGCCACCAACCCGCCCACCAACGCGCCCCTGCTGGACCATCTGGCCGAAGTGTTCCGTTCCGGTGGCTATGACATCAAGAAGCTGATCCGCCACATCTGCGCCAGCCATGCTTACGTGCTTTCCTCGAGGCCGGATCCTGGCAACCAACTCGATACCCGCAATTTTGCCCGCCATTACCGCCAACGATTGCGGGCCGAGGTGCTCCTGGATGCAGTGAGCGATATCACCGGCATTCCCGAGGAGTTTGAGGCCATGCCGCCCGGTTCGCGGGCTATCCAGGCGTGGACGGTCCGCTTTGAGTCCCAATTCCTCGATGCCTTCGGCCGGCCGGATCCGAACCAGGATCCACCCTGCGAGCGGCTGGGCCAGACCACGGTGGTGCAGGCGCTGCATCTGATGAACTCGCCGAACATTGAGCGCAAGATCAGTGATGACAAGGGCCGGGCCCGTTTGCTGGCCGATGCGGTCGCCCGGGGCCAGAAGAAGGCCGAGGATGTGGTGCGAGAGCTTTACCTGCGTGCCTACTGCCGGTTGCCCTCGGCGGAAGAAACGGCAAAAAGCCTGCGGCTGCTCGAAACCATCGAGGGGGCCAAGCTCAGTCGGCGGGAGTGGGTGGAAGACCTGATGTGGGCTTTGCTGAATTCACCCGAATTCGTGTTCAAGGATTGAGGGACAAGCCATGGCCATCCAAAAAGCCGCGCGATGCCAGGGACCCAGCCGTCGTGACAGCCTGCACCTGGGACTGACCGCCTTGATCGGGGGCGGCCTGGCAACAGCCTTGCGCGCCACCGATGCGGTGGCCACTAACCGGCCCGGCGTGGCGAAGGCGTGCATTCTCATCTGGATGGATGGGGGGCCCACCCATTACGAAACCTTCGATCCCAAACCCGATGCTCCCGCTGAATACCGGGGCGAGTTCAAAACGGTTGCCACCAGTACCCCGGGCGTGTTCTTTTCAGAACACATGAAGAAGCTCGCCGGCCAGTTCGCCAAGCTTTCCATCATCCGCTCCATCCGGCACGACCAAGGCAACCATGGCGCGGGCAACCACTACATGATGACCGGCGCGCCCCCCCGCATTCCGGTGGGGTGCGGCGCTTTTGTCAGCTTCCACCCCAGCCTCGGATCGGTGGTGTCGCATGAACTGGGAGCTCCTCCCGGGGTGCCACCCTATTTCAGCCTGGCGGGCATGGCCCGTTCAGGTGGACCGAACTTCCTGGGTGAAAGCCATGCGCCTTTCGTGGTGAATGGCGACCCCAACAGCCGGGGTTTTCGCGTCCGGGATGTGCAGTTGCCGGCGGGCCTGATGTCGGCCCGCCACGACCGGCGGGCGAATTTCCGCAAGGAGATCGACACCTTCCGGCGCGATCTCGACCGGGCCGCGGCGGATCCGGCGGTGGCGCTCGACCAGCACTACGGGCAGGCCGCCGACCTGATGCATTCGGAGCAGGCGCAGGCGGCGTTTGATTTGTCGCGGGAGCCGGCGCGTGTCCGCGAGTTGTATGGTCGCAATTCATTTGGCCAGCGGGCATTGCTTGCCAGAAGGCTTGTCGAGGCGGGCGTCCCCTTCATCACCATCAACGACGGCGGTTGGGACCACCACACCAAGCTGTTTGACGCTTTGGGGAAACGGTTGCCCTCCTGGGACCAGACGGTTGCCGGACTCATCACCGACCTGGACCAGCGGGGCATGCTGGACAGCACCCTGGTCATTGCCCTGGGTGAGTTTGGCCGCACGCCCCAGGTGAACAAGGACGGCGGACGGGACCACTGGTCCAACGCGATGAGCGTGCTGTGGGCCGGGGGCAAGACCCCCGGCGGCCAAATCATCGGCAGTACCGACAAAAAGGGCTTTTCCGCTTTGGAGCGGGTGCTTTCCCCCGAGCACTTCGCCAGCACCATCTACCGCAAGCTGGGGATTGATCCCGACAAGATCCTCTACTCCCCCAACGGTCGCCCGAACCTCATTGTCAGCGACCCCACGCCCATCCGGGAACTGATGGGATGACGGCACGGCCCGCGCTGGCAACGCTTGTCTGGTGTGTGCTGGCGCATGCCGGTGCCTGGGGCGCACCGGCCATGGACTGGCTTTTTCCGGCCGGGGCAAGGCGTGGAGACACGGTGGAAGTCACCGTCGGCGGCAAGTTTGACACATGGCCGGCTCGTTTTGTCTGCAATAATCCAGCCCTGACCATCAAGCCCCTGGCTGCCAAGGGTAAATTGTCCATCACCGTCGCGGCGGACGCCCCGCCGGTGCCTTGTCTGATCCGCGCGGTGGATGACACGGGCCCGGGCAACGCCCGTCCGTTTATCGTTGGCGCCCTGCCGGAGGTGGCGGCCAGGGAACCCGACAATGAGCCAGCCTCGGCGCTGGTGGTGAAGCATCCGGCGGTGGTGAACGGCAAGCTGGAACGCAACGGCGATGTCGATTGTTTTTCAGTGGAGTTGAAGGCAGGCCAAACCCTGGCGGCCTCTTTGCTGGCCCATCAGGTGCTGACCAGCCCCATGGATGCGCTTCTCCAGGTGGTCAGCCCGTCAGGGATTGTGCTGGCCCAGAATAATGACGCCGGGTCTCTGGACCCGGAAATAATTTTCCAGGCGACGGAAAGCGGGCCCCACATCGTCCGCCTGTTCGCCTTCCCCAGTATGCCGGATTCCTCCATTCGCTTTGCGGGTGGCGAGGGATATGTTTACCGGCTCACCCTCACCACCGGCCCGTTCCCCCGTCATGCCTGGCCGTTGTCTGTTCCATCGGGCAAAAAGCAGGGCATTCCAGCCCGGGGGTGGAACCTGAATGCCACAAGCGGTCAGGGGAAACTTGTCGCCACCAGCCCTTCTGGTTTCGGATTGGTGGTCGCGGACGGTTGGCCGAATTTCCAGATGGTCCTGCTAGGGGATAGCGAACCGGTGGTGTGGTCCAAAGACCTATCCAAACCGCTTGGGTTACCCCTGTGGCTTTCGACACAATCCCGGGGGAAAGAAGCCTCGGTTGTCCCTGTGGAACTCGCCAAGGGGGTGGAATACCGTCTGCAGGCATGGTCCAGCGGTTTGGGTTTGAACATGTTTCCCAGCATTGCCTTGGTGGACACCGCCGGCAAAACGATCCAGATATTTGAACCCAAGGGTTTGCACGAGGACCTGGATACCAACTTCAAGGCCACATCGGCCGGCAACCATCGGCTGGAAATTCGGGAAGCACATGGGACCACGGGCGACCGGCGAGCCTGCCTGGTGCATCTGGCACCGGCCCAACCGGATTTCACGGCGAAGTTGGGGGCGGAAATTTTTGTGGCCGAGGCGGGCAAGGCGGCATCTTTGCAAGTTTCCGTGTCGCGCATCGGGGGCCTTGCGGGAAATCCATCCTTCCGGGTGGAGGGGTTGCCACCGGATATTCCCTGGACCGCGGAGCCGGATAAAGACCCGGCCAAACCGGTGAAAATCAACTTCGGGCCGTCCAAGGATGGAGAACTTTTTTCCGGCCCCGTGAAGGTCTTCGCAAGAGTGGGGGACCGGCCCGAAAAGCAGATGTGGACGGGTTCCAATATTCCAGGGTTGGAGGTGAGGGAGGTCTGGATTCACCTTCCGCCTGCAAAGCCCAAGGCCAAGGAAAAATAACCCGCCCGAAAAGATACCCCGCAAAAGAAACAGTAAATCGCCAATCGTACCCCTTGAAGTGCTAGAACCCACCTTGTTAAGGGTGGGTTCTAGCACTTCAAGGGGTGAAAGCCACGCGTCAGTCCCTGCGCTTTTCGGGTGAACGGTTGAGCCGTTCCATTTGGTCAAGCAGGCGTTCCACATTCTTTTCCAGCTTGTTCAAGCGCTCCTCCATGCCGCGTTTGGCGGGAGGGCCGCCGGGGCCGATGG
>DKBS01000181.1:0-868 GCA_002451275.1 Planctomycetaceae bacterium UBA6894
CACCGGCGCTATTTCAAAACCCGGGGACCTTGCCTTGCCACGGCCCCTCGCCTCGGGCCGCACCCTGCTGCTGACACCGGCCACCGACACCGACAACGAACACCTGCAGGTCGTTTCCCCCTCGGGCGAGGTGGAGGTGGAAATCGCCCTCACCGCAGAAGGGCCCGTCGTGCGGGTCCGCGGCGCGGACCTGCGCCTGAGTTCCTCCCGCTCCATCGACCTGGAATCAGCCGGACCGGTGCGTATCCGCGGCAGCGAATTGCGGGTGCGCACCGAGAAATCGGTGCACCTCAACGGTGAGACAATCCTGTTGAACTGCGACGAAAACGCTCCTCCGCCCGCACCCCGTCTGCCATCCCCCCAGGGAAGCGCGGGATGTTGCGGAAATGACCATCCACACACCCACTGACCATCAAACCCGACACACCCAAGAATGAAGCCCATGGACACCAACCAAAATCCCCATCTCGAGCGGATCGCCGGCATGCTGCGGCAGGGCGACAAGGACGGGGCCGTGCGCACCGCACGGTCGCATGTGGAGGAAGCCGTCGCCGCGGGCGAGGCGGACCGCATCACCCTGGCTTGGGCGAATCTTGCCCAGACCTGCGCCGCTGTGGAGGACCTTCCCGAGGCTGCAAAGGCGCTGGAAAAGGCCGTCGCGGCCATTCCCGGGGCGGATGACTCGCCGGAGCTGGCCCTGCCCCGCTTCCGCTGCCTGCTGGGGCTTGGTCAATTGCTTTTGAAGCTGGACCGCAAAGGCCGCTCGCGCGAGGCGCTTGAGCGGGCTCTCGTGGCCGCCGGGGCCGTCGGTGGCGACCAACTGGAACGCAACCGGGCCATGGTGGCGATACCGCTGGGTTGGCTGCTG
>DKBS01000181.1:1258-4349 GCA_002451275.1 Planctomycetaceae bacterium UBA6894
ACATGGTTCCGGCAGGATTCCCTATGCCCGCGCTGGCGCAGGGATTCGCGGCGCACCTGCAGCAACTCACCGAGTTGGCAGGGACCGGCAAGCTGGACCCGAAAATCCCCCGCGACCTGGCCCGCTGGGTGGCTGAATGGCTGGCCCGCGTCGCCGGCAATGAGGCCCGCCTGACCGCCGATACCAACGGGCTGCTGGCCGCGCTGGAAGGAATGTGCGGACGCAAGGATCACCAGTTGGACGCTCTGGAAAAGGCCGAGAAGCTCTACAGGTTGCAGGGCCAAAACACCATCGCTGTCCGGGCGGCGCGGGCCCGGGCCATGGTGCTCGCGGAAAAGGGTGACCTGCCGAATGCGGAGAAACTGCTGCGCGCCGTGACGGCCGAGGCGCGGGAGACCGCCGAGGACGAGCTGTTCAGCGAAGCGGCCCAGGGACTGGCGCAGGTGCTGCACGCCGGCGGCAACCAGGAGGAATGCGAGCGGTTGCTGGACGAGGCGATCCGCGCCGCAGACCGCGTTGAAAATCTGGACCTGGCGGCGATGGGATCGCTTTCCCTGGGTGTGGTTCTGGCGCATTCGGGCCGCATGGCCGCGGCCCAAGCCCACTTCCAGCGCGCTCTGGGACGCATCCCGTCGGACAGCCCGCTGCATCAGGTCGCCCGCGTGCATCTGGAGGCCCACGCCAAGGGAATTCCCTGCCCGTGCGACCCGGCGGCCCAGGCCGGTCCGGCCTCGGCTCGCCAGGCCGCCGCCCGAACGGGCTCCGGGGGAGAATCGCTTTTCTCGCCGGCCTATGCCGACATGCTGAAGCAGATGCTTCCGGCGGACCTCGCCGACAAGCTGCAGTCGGTCATGTCCAAGCTGCCGCAGCCGGACGGGGCCAACATGGACCCTGAGACTGCACGCATGCTCCGCGACATGGAAGCGCGCACCATGCAGCGCCTGCAGGGCATGATGGGGATGATGAAGAAGCCGGGGTGAGCCCCGGGCTGTCAGTAGGGCCGGACGTATTTCTCCACGGCAGGCAGCACCATCGAAGCCACCCCGGCGTTCAGTGCCCCGGCAACGCGGCCGTTGAGGTCCTCCAGCAGCTCGCTCTGTTCGGCGTCGGCCATCAGCGGGCTGTCGTTGGTCGGGCCGGTCCCGCGCACCTGGTCAGCCAGCCCGCGCAATTGGGTGGAGTAAAGCCCGCCGGCGAGCGGCTCCAGGTCCCGGGCTGCGATGTAGAGCATTTCCCTTGTCTTGGCCGCCGTCAGCAGCCGGGTGGAGCACTTGCCGGAAAGGGCGAGGTTGATCGCCTCCAGCATGGCGTTGCGCTGGTTCATTTCCAGATATTTGGATTGGAAAACCGGCTTGAAGGCCTCCATGGCCTCGGCGTTGCCGATCGACCTGACGTAGCTGAAGGCTCGGTTGGCGGCCTTCAGGTAGTGTTTTTTGACATCCACCTCCTTGACCGCCTCGCCATGCATGATCTCGGCGTAGGCGCCCAAGCCGACCGGGTCGAGCGTGGAGGCTCCGTTCACGACATAGACCTCCTGGAAATAGGATGCGACGGCCCGGGACTTGAAGTAATCGACCGATTCAGGCGGATCCTGCCAGAATCCATCCTCAAAGAACCATGCCCAGTTGGGATTAGTCGAAATGAGTTCCTCGCCGGCAGGGCCTTTGGCGTTGACGGAAATCACCTTCTGCATGTGGGTGATCCGGCCGTCGTCGAGCACGCCGTAGAAGCTCAGGTACAGGTTGCCGTTGTTGATGTTCCTTATGGCGTTTTTCAGGGAGTCGAACACGGCAGTGTCGGTCCTGGCCTGGAGAAGCTTCTCGTTGGTCCAGACTACTTTGTTGACCGACAGGAACAGCACTTCCAGGTTGGGTAGCTTGGCTCCGTTCTGGAACGCCGCAAAATCGACGATTCCCTGCGTGATCCAAGCGGCGGCGGTGTCGGCGTCCGGGGCGGAGGTGATGTTCCATTGTTCCGGGAAATCGAAATCCCCGGGATACCGGTAGAAGCTGGAGAAATTGGTGCTGCCGCCCAGGGACTGGTTGGACCAGATTTTGGAAGGGTCGGGCCCCGGCCCGCGGATGATTGTTTGAAACTGGCCGTTGACCGAGGGAAGGTTTTCAGCGTTCCAGGCCACCAAAGGACTGGAGTAGCCCTTCAGGTTGCCACCCGGGGATCCGGGAACCGGCAGCGAGTAGAGACGGTTGGCCCGGTCCACTTCCATCGCCTGGGGATTCTCGGCGAGAACCACCTTCGAGAGCGCCTGGTTGCGGGCAGCGTCGAGCTCATTCAACCGGGCGTCGAATGGCCCCACAGATTCCCCGATGTCCAACGCCGCCCGCCTCTGCCGCATCACCTCCGACATCTCCCCGGAAATCCGCTGTACCTCCCGGCGGGCGGCATCGGTCGATACGCCAACAAAACCATCCCACCAGAATTCCGCCGGGGCCGTGGAGGCCGCGCCTGCCGTGGCCAGACGGGCTGATCCCTCGCCGGATCCGGCGAAGGCGGAAACAGCCTCTAGAATGCCCATGCCCCCACCGGCAAGGCGCCCTGCCCATCCCTCGGCCTCATCCGGCGAGGGGACCCTGCCCAGCACGGCGCGGTAAAGGTTGGCAGACACCCGTCGCGAAGCCTCCGGGCTCTCCAGCATGGCCAAGGCCACATCGGCCCGGGTGGCGCCCGACCCCAGGGCCCGGGTGAAAGACTCCGCCCCGTCCGTATCGGCCTGGCGGTTCAGGATCACATAATACATTTCAGACACAAATTGATTGTCATCAAGCGCCCCGCTGCGCTCGCCGGAAGCCAGAAAGGCGGCGGTCACGCGCTCAAGGGATTCGCCACCCTGCAACGCCCGGGCGAACCCGTTCAGGCCCCAGGCGTCGGGCTCGCGCCGCAGCAGCGACTGGTACATGCCGCTCACGGTGGCCGTCGCAAACTCACCGGACCGGAAGAGGGAGTCGCTGACCTCCGAAAGTCCAACCCCGGCATCGACCCGGTCCACGAAATGGGTCCAGCCGCCGATGTCGGGTGAACGGCGCAAAGTCATCTCGTAGAGGTTTTCCACCTGGACCACCGCCGGGGTGGCGGA
>DKBS01000177.1 GCA_002451275.1 Planctomycetaceae bacterium UBA6894
GGATTGGCCAAATTCTTTTGGACGGCAGCGCGCTTTCGAGCCTGGTGGAATCTTTGCCGAATGTGGTGGAAGGCGTTGAGATCAAAAAATCAACTGGTTCCCAAGGGAGCTTGGCAATCCTTAGCCGAACCAAGCCAGCAGGGGTTGAAGTGACTGCCACGGCATCGGGTTTCACCCAGGAGCGGCAGGTGATTCCGGTGAATTTGAGTTCATATTTTGGGACTGCCCAGGGAGATGAGAAGCATCGCAAAATAAAAGACCTGCAAGAGGCTATCGAGATGGCGTTCAACATGAAAGCCAAAGCTGACAGCGGGAAGGTGGGCAAGGTGGATTTTTTGTTTCATGGGCCTATCGGACTGGGATTTTTAAGTGGCACACCGCAGGATTTGGCATTCGCCCTGACGGTGTTGGAGGCGCTGGGGATCAAAACACCATCTGTTTCTTGGAATTCTCTTTTAATGGGTAATTCAGGCTCTGTTTCCAGGGCGCTTCCCTATGTTCCCTTTGGTAATCGGGGTAGTACTGTGCCAAGGCAGGAGATTTCGATGGTCCCGGCGATCCCGATACCAATGGGACCTGGGATCCCGAATGGTGGTGGGATGATGAATCCGAATATTTCCGTGGTGTCTGGCCAGGCTTTGACCGGTTCGAATACCCTGGTGAATGCGCAGGAAGTGTTGGCCACGCTCAAGAAGAATCAGGAACAAATCGTCGCCATGGAAGCAACCATCCGGAAGTTGCAACAGGAACTGGAAACCGCCAAGAAGGGGGCCGGGAAGTAAGGTCCCCCAGGCCGTTGGCAGCACCAGGTCCATCCGGGCGGTGACATGGAAGTTGACGCTCTGACGCGGGGCATGGCCGCGGGCCGGGAGGAGGCGTTCGGCCTTTTCCTGGCCCGTTATGGTTGGAGGCTATTGCGGCAGGCGACCGGACACACGCGGGGCGACCTGCATGTGGCGGAGGATCTGGTGCAGGAGGCGCTGGTCCGGATGGTGCGCAAAACCAAGGTTTGCCTGACGGAGATCGAATTGCTGAACTAGGTATCGGCGGTTGTGCGCAGTGTGGCGGTGGACCATGCGCGGAAGATGGCCAGCCAGGCCCGGCGGATCGCGGAAATGCCGGTAGTTGCGATTGAATATGCGGACGCTCAGCCGGATGACTGGCTGGAAACGGGGATAGGACGATTGAGTGAGGACGAGCGCCACCTGATCCACCTGCGGTACCAACAGGGATGGACGGTGGGTGAAATCGCAGGCAAGCTAGGGATTGGCCAGGAAGCCACGGAGTCGAGACTGGTTAGGGCACGGAACCGCTTGCGGGATATTTTGCGGGAGTTGGACACGCCATGAGCCAGCGCCTGAGAACCCTGTGGGAAGACCTGTTCGCCGGGAGCGTTCACCACCGATCGATGCGGACGGTGGCAAGCGCCTTGCGGGCGCAACGGCGTAGGCGATTGGCGCAGCAATGGACCCTGTGCGCCGCGATGATGGGCAGCCTGCTGGTGGGGTGGTGGCTGTGGCGCGGGCCCAAGGAACGGCCTGACGAACTGGGGACAGGTGTCCCGGTGGTGGAACTGGCCCAAAAGCCCGGCAATGCAAAGCCAGCCATCAGTGCCCAAGAGACTGAACCGGTTGTCGCGGTGAAGTACCTGAGCGATACAGAAATGCTGGAGCAACTGAAAGGCTATCCGGTGGCGCTGGTGGGCCAACCGGGCAACCGGCGGTTGGTTTATTTGGGCGAATCTCCCGAGGCACGGGCCGTTTTCACCCAGGCGGTTTCCACCCCAGTTCCACGGCAATGCCCGCTGGCGACGCGGGCGGATTTCGCGTTGCTGGATTGCGCGGGGTGCCACCGATAGTAGGGGGCGGCCAAGCTGATCGGCAGGCTGTCAAATCGCCGCATGGATATCGAGGCGGTTGGCGATGCCGAGGAGTTTTTCGGTGGGTTTGCCGTTTTGGGTGATGAGCAGGGTTTCCAGACCGGGTTGGTGGTCGATCATCTCGCCCATCTTCATCAAAGGCGTGTTGCGCGGGATGAAGCGGTGGTTCTCGGGGTGCTCCTCGCTTTGCAGCAGCACGCCCACCGGCACGGAGCGCAGGCCCGAGCAATCGGTGCCGTGGTTGAGGCCGACAGAGGCAAGCCACTTGAGGATGCCGCGGCGGGTGAGCACGCCGGCGAAGGTTTCATCGGCGTATACGGGGAACTGCGTGATGCCGGTCTGGTTGATGCGGTTGAGCACCTGCTCGAGCGTGTCGATGGTCTGGAGGGTTTCCACCTGACGCTGGAACAGCGGGATGGCCAGCTTGACCTCGCCCAGGTCATTCAGGATGGCCTCGATGCGCAAGACGGTGCGCGGGGTGGGGATGGCGAAATCGTGGTCCCGGTCAATGCGGTTGTGGACCAGGGTGTTGCGCAGGTCGGCGAAGCGGCGCAGATCGCGGTAGACGGTGTTCTTGGCGTTGCGGCCGGGCCACTCCATCTCGAGCAACTGCACGAAGGAGACGCGGTTGTCCTCGTTGTGGCGGGAGCGCAGCAACTGCTCGATGGAATTGAAGGCGGCCTCGAACCGCCCGACCAGATCGGCGAAGGAGAGTTCCTCGCCGGCGAAACGCACGCACTCATCCATCAGTCTTCACCCTGCTTTTCTTTCCGGTCGTCCGGTTGGGATGGATTGGGATTAGAAGGTTTGAAACCCCAGGGGCAATGGCGGCACCCGCTTTTGCAGCAGTGGCCCCGGTTGAGCAGGTAGCGGGCGGTGAAGACGAACTTGCCGTCCTCCACCGTGTAGTCGCGCCCCTCGATGAAATCCTGGCTGCAGGCCATGGGGAATCAGTCCCCCACGGAGGCGAGATGGCGCACAGCGTTTTCCAGAATCTGCAGCATGTGCTTGTCCTTGAAGATGGGGAAGGTTTCGTGGCCGGGGCGCAAATAGAAGACCTTCCCCTTGCCGATATTCCAGAGGCATCCCGAGCGGAACCATTCCCCGGTGGCCCAGCGTTCCTCGAGGATCACCTCATCCGGTTCGGGGACATGGAACGCTTCGCAGTACATCTCGGTTTGAGGCAGTTCAAACTGGCCGGGCAGTCCCCGTGTGATGGGGTGGTCGGCTCGCAACACGCGCATCTGGCTGGGTTTGCCGTCATTGCGGTAGGCGGGGAAGCAGCACCAGGGCAAGTGGACCTTCGCCTTCAGCGAGCCATCGGGGAATTTGCGGATCTCAGTGTAGGGGGTGGGGCGATCCTCAAGCTTTGGCGTGGTGTAGCGTCTGGGGGGATCGACATAGGTGATTTCGACCGGTTTGCCAACCTTTTGGAAAGCTTTTTCGGCATCTGACCGGGTGCGGTCATACATGGCCTCGACAAACGGCGTGGCCCAATGGGCCGAGTGGAGGGCGATGAGGGCCAGGGTTCCCTCCTTGATGCGCTGGAGTATGGGTTTGGCCATTTGCGGGGTGATTTCGGCCTGACGGATATGGCCCCACCAGATGAGCACATCACAGGTGCGGAGGTAGGCAGGGGAAATGCCGCGCTCATCGTCCTCCAGCGAGACCGAAGTCACCTCGATCCCTGGTTTTGTCTTCAAATGTTTGGCTATCTCGTTGCCCAGGAAATTGTCATAAGCCTGTTTCTGCTGGGGTTGCCGTTCATCCCAGACCACCACGCGAATGGGGCGAGACTCCCGACCTGCTACCGGCCCGGGTGAGGTGGCGGCGGTGGCCAGCGAGATGGCGACAAAATCACGGCGGTTGGTGCGCGATTGCATGGCACGATTCCAATGAGAAATCAGGATTTCTTGTCAGAGCCTTCCTGGTTGGGGATGCGGCCGATCATGGGGTATTGCTCGCAATCGGCCACCGTGCCGGTGATGGGGCGGCTTTCATCGCCCACCCAGTACAAGGCGGCGCGGGCGATGTCGGCGGGATCGAGCAATCGACCGGAGGGGATGGCGGAAACGGGGAGCGTTTCGGGCCAGTTGGCGGGCAGCCCATCCGCCACCTTGACGGCATATTCGTTCGGGGTGAGGGTCCAGCCGACATTCAGTTGATTGACCCGGACCCGTCGGGGGCCAAGGGCATCGGCCAGGTTGCGGGTGAGGGTCATCAGGCCGCCCTTGCTCACGGAATAGGCCAGCAGATTGGCCTGGCCGCAGTGGGCCAACACACTGCCGATATTGAGCACGCTGCCTTGCGCCTTTTCGAGCTGGGGCAGCGCCGCGCGGACGAGCAGCAACGGCGCGCGCAGGTTCACCGCGATGGTCCGATCGAAAAAGGCTGCATCGGTGTCGGGCAGGTGGGCGCGGGCGGTGGACGCCGCGTTGTTGACCACGGCGTCGAGCCTGCCGAACGCATTCATCGCTGCGTGGACGAGGCGGGGGGGCGTGTCGGGATCGGCCAAGTCGCCCGGGTGGAACGCGGAGGCCGGGCCCAGTTCACCGGAAAGGCGCGCACCCAGATCGGCCTCGAGGCCGTGCAGCAGCACGCGGGCCCCCTCGGAAACAAAGAGCCTGGCCATGGCCTCGCCGATGCCCATGGTGCTACCGGTGATGAGGACGACCTTGTCACGCAATCTCACAGGACATCTCCCTGTCCGGGTTGGTGGGGTGGAACGCTACTGTTTTTCAGCGGCGCCAAAATCCCCCGGGGCAGGGGCCATGTCTTTGGGGGCAGTGGGGGCAGTCAGCGCCAGGTAGAGTAACCAGGCGGCCAGGCCAGTGCCCGCCAGCAGGCCGAGGACCAGCGCCGCGATTCCCCAGGGGAAGCGGCTGGCAGGAAAAATGTGCGGCAGGGCCCGATCGGCGCGGATCCAATCGGGCATGCCGGCCTGCCACAGCAGGGTGGAGCGTTTGATCTGCCGCGCGCGGGCAAGGGTGGCCAGGTCAGAGACGGGCACGGGCCCCTTGCGCTGGCGGGTGACGGGGTCCACATAGGACCACTGGCCCGACTTTCCGGAGGATTCGCGGCCGGGGGGCGGGGGCGGCTCGGACTTGGCGACCTTGCCAGGGGGGACAGGCGGCGGGATGGGACCGAACAGAGCCGGCAGCAGGTCGCCGGCGGAAACCCAGACCTGGCGATCGGCGGAAAGCTGGTCCTCGGCCATGAGGTGACCGCTGGCGCGCATGCGCTCGAGCTGGTTCACCCCGTGGGGGCCGGTCATCATGCCGCGACGCCGCAAAAAATACATCGAATCGCATCCTTTCGCCACCGGGGCACCCGGGGGAGTTTACCCGGCGGCGCGCTTCAGCAGCCAGACCAGGAACAACACCAGCACGGTGGCACCGATACCCAGGACCGCCGCGACGATCACCATCTCGCGGCGGCGGCGGCGCTCATCGATTTTGTCCACCTGCATCTGGAAGCGCTGTTCCACCTCGCGTGGCACCCTGCGGCCGAAGGCCTCGAGCCGGTAGTAGAGGTCCCACAGTTCAGCCTCATCGGCCTGGCGGGCCATGGCAGCCTGCAGTTCATCCAGCGCGTTGACATGGCCGAGTTCCTCCTCGGTGTCGGCCAGTTCGCGGTCGGCCCAGGCGAGCACGCGCAGGGCGCTGTGGGCGCGGGGGTCGCCTGGGGCGAGGCCCATCTCCGAGGCGAGGCGATCCCACTGGGGGCGGAGGCGAAGGACCTCGGCGAGGTCTTTGCCGGCGCGGGCCTCGGTGAGTTTGCGCGACAGGCGGGCCTGCTCGTTTTGCAGGTGAGCGAAGCGGACCCGGCCGTAGAGGCCATCCACCTCGCGGCGCAGGGCCTCCCCGGGTGTTTCCACCCAGGGTGTGTTGGCCAGCACGCCGTGGATCTCTGCCAGTTCGGTGGCGCTGGCGCTGCGGCGGGCGCGCTCGAGCAGGTGGCGCTGCTCATCCCGTTCGAGATCGCGCACATTTTCCTGCAGGGCCTGGCTGGTGGGGTCGAGCCCCATGAGGCGGCGGGCCTGCACCAGACGGGTGGCGGGTGGCTGGTTTTGCAGCACCATGCGGCGGAAGGCGCGCTTTTCCTCGGCCAGCGCCTGCTCGCGGTCGTAGGCGTCGTTGAGGCCGCGGACGATGCCCTGCACATCCTGGCCTGGGCGCGGCATGGCGGCGCCGAGCCGCTCGACCACCTGGGCCCACTGGTCACGCTCGGGGAAGAACAGTGCCCCCAGCCAAGTGAGGATGGGGGGATCCAGTTCGGCCAGATAGAGGGCCTCGGTGCCGCGGCCCTGGGACAGGTATTCGCCGCAACGGGTGAGGCGGTCGAGGGCGTGGCGCATCCAGGCGGCGTATTCATCGGCCAGGCGGCGGACCTGCACCTTTTCCACCTCGCCCGCGACGGCAAGCATGCGCTGGATATCGGCCACGACGCGTCGCGGGTCTCGTTCCTCGGACATGTGTTTCTCCCGGGGGGCACCCCCCCAGTTTAGCGGGCCCCGGTGCGTTGCTTGCGCACCATCTCGCGCAGTTGGCTGACAGGCACCGCGAACCCGACGGCCTCAACCATGGCACCCTTGGCCACCGCCACGCCGATGACCTTGCCGGTCAGGTCGAACACCGGTCCCCCGGAATTCCCGGGGTTGATGGCCACACCCAGCTCGAGGACCTCGCCGAAGGGTGGCAGATCTTTGGTGGTGCTGAAGGTGCCCTTGCGCACTGCGTTCTCGATGACATCGGCGTTGCCCAGGCCCGGGCTGCCGATGACGATGATGTCCTGCCCCTTGTTCAGCGCCTTCTCATCGCCTAGATCGAGAGGCGGGGGGCCGGGGATTTCACGCAGGCGCACCAGGGCGAGATCACGCACCTCGTCGGCACGGACGACCGTGCCGCGGAATTCCCGTTCCTTGAGGCCTGGTGCTGACGGGAAACGGATGACGGTCTGGTTGCCGACATCGCCCACCACATGGTGGTTGGTGGCGATGAGATTGGGTTCGACCAGGAAGCCGGAGCCGCTGCCCTTGGCGTTTCTGAGCACGGCGACGGAAGGTTCACACTTGCGGACCACATCCTCCACCTTCATTTCCGGTTTGATCTCCGGTTTTACATCCGGCTTCCCATCCGCCTTCGGAGCGGGCTGGGCCGGCATGGGTTCCGGCTTTTCATCAGCGGGTTTGGCAGCCTCTGCCGGGTTGTCTTGCCCGGGGTTGGCGGCCTTGGCGGGATCGTTGAGAGCATCCGGAGCCTTTTTATCGTCTGGGCCTTTGCCGGGTTGGGGGGCGGGCGCCTCCTCAGCCCCCCAGGCTGGCCCGTTTTCATTGACCTGAGCGACGCCATCGGTGTTTTGCATGATTCCGAACAGGTCGGGGCGGGCCACGAACAGGGTGCCAGTCACCAGTAGGGCGGCCATGGCGAGGCCCGTCAGGCCGAGGGCCAAAGCCCTGGGCAGCCAGGGGGAAGGCGGGATGGGCGGGGGCAGGTCGGGATCGTAGGGCGGGGAAGCCGTGCGTGTGCTTGCGGGAGTTTCCAGGGTGGGAATGTGGGGGACGGATCCGGGGCCTGGCATGTTGGCGGGGAACAGGGTGAGATCGCGCCAGGTGGCGCGGTCGGGAGACCAGCGGGTGCCCGGGCGCAGTTCACCGCGGGCCATTTTGGCGCGGACCACATCCACCGACAGGGGGCCTACCACCTTGCCATGGATGTTCAGCCAGACCAATCCGCTATCCGCCATGGAGTCTCCTTGGGTTTCAGGGGTTCATCGGCTGGTTTTGGCCAGCAGTCACGATGCGCGCCAGGGCCGCGGGCAGATCTGCAAGTGCCGGAGGATTTTCGCACAGGGCATCGAGGCCCGGGTACAGCTTGCGCGCCGCAGGATCACGCAGGGCCTCGACCACCCGGGAGAGGGCGACCGCATCCCGGGCCATTTTTTTACGTTGGGTGTCGATGGCTTCCTGATGCGTTTTGCGAACCGATTCCCAGATGGCCTGGACGGATTTTTCAACCGCCTGGCGTTTCAGGAAGCGGGTGGCTGCATCGGGTTTGAAGTCTTCCACGCGCTCGGCGGGTGAGGAGGAGGCCCGCGCCTGGTGGCTTGACGCGATGAGCAGCTCCGACTGTTCACCCCGTAGCCATTCCTTGCCCTGGGCGCGCTGGAGCTGCAGGTTGGCGACTGAGGGGGGGCCATCGGTTGCCTTCAGACGGAGGACGGTATCGGGAGGGATGCGTTCACGGGCTTTGCGCTGGGCCTCCAGCATGCCCTCGATGGCCACATAGGGTCGGGTGGAGTTTTTCCACAGCGCCGGGTCCACCGCGCGTTCGATCTCGCCCGGGGGGATGGCATCCTGCTCGCGGGCCGCATAATCCGCCATGGACTGGAGGTGCCTGGTTCGCTGTTCAGCATGCCCGAACCCGAGGTAGACCGCCCCACCGGCCAGCGGGATGGCCACCGGCACCAGACCCTGGACCAGCCCGACCCACCAGGCCATGAGACGGTCCCCCTGGCGGGTGAGCCAACCCGGTGGCGGCTCCGGAGTCGATGGAACCGCTTCAACGGGCCCTATGGGTGTGGCATCGGGGGAGCCGGACTGTTCGAGACTGGAGGGGAGGGGCTGGGGTGTGGGATCGGGCAGGCCGAGATGTTGGCGCAACGGATGCCAGGTGCTGCCCATGTCCACCGAGGAAGGCATCTCCTCGTGGAAACGCCCGGAAGACAAGCCCTGCTCCACCTCGGAGCGGCTGATCGGTCCCACGATGCCATCGGCCCGGCGGATGTGGAAACAGAGGGCACGAACCCATTCGGGGTTGAAGTCGGTCATGGGGCTGCCCCCACGGGTTTTTGCCCGGGAAGATTGTCGCCGGGAAGGGGCGAGCCCTGGTTGACCCAACGGGTGAGCCAGCGGGCGCCCTGTTCGCAGGCGAAAAGCAATTCCACCAGTTCGACGCGTTTTTTCTGCGGCAGGTCGCTGGCGCGCACGCGGCTGAGCAAGCGGGTGTCCCCATCGACCGCGCGGGCGAAGTCGATCACCTGGGGGAAGGCCGGATCGTTTTTCAGCGTCGCGAGGATCTTCCTGTCGCCGGCGCGGTAGGCGCCCTCGGTGGCGCGCAGCAGTTCCGCGCGGTTTTTCAGGTGGTTTTCCAGGGCGGTGTCGATCGAGTCCTCCGGCTTGCCAAGCTTGCGCAGGGTGGCGGTCGCTTTGCCGGCGGCCGCGATGGTGACCTGGCGGGCCTGCCATTCGTTTTTGGCGACGGCGGTGACCACGTCAGCCCCTTGGGTTCCCTCGTACACCCCGAGCAGGGCGGGGGCGAGATTGGGCAGTCCCTTTTGGAAAGACTTGTCTTTCAGGAGCATGCCCAGCGCCTGCTCGCGCTGGATGGCGGTTTTTTCCTGAGCTTGCAGATCTTGCAATTGCTTTTTCAAGTCGGCAACCTGCGGGCTGGATTCGGCGGCTTCGCGGGCACGGGCTGGAATGTCGGCGGCGACCTCGACCGGCACCAGCGTGAAACGGGGGGTAGGCAGAGTGGCCGGGTTGGACCAGAGCTTCGCGTCGGCGGGGCCCACCTGCTCCTTTTTGGGCTGGAGGTCGATCAGCCATTGCATGAAGCCATCGAGCTGGATGAGTTGCCTTTGCTGGTGGGCGAGGGTGAGATCGGCTTCGGCCTGGATTTTCAGACGGAGATTGTCGCGGGGGATGCCGCGATCGAGTTGGTCCTTGACCACCAGGGCGTCCGAGCGATAAACGAGGGTCTTGCCGGAAGCCTTGGCCTTTTCCGCATCGATGCCAGCTCCCTGATCGGCCAGTTCGATTTTGCCGATCACCCCGGCAACGGCTTTTTTGGCATCGATTTCCTCACGGCCCCACTGGTGGCGTTCTTCCCTTTGCAGGAAGGAGAGCCAGAACAGCCCGCCCACGCCGGCGGCGAGTCCCAGCAGCGCGCCCACGGCGCGACCGGGCCAGCGGCTGGGCAACCGTCGGGCGGTGCGGTCCAGTGGATGACGCACATAGGTCATGGGGACTTGGGATCCTTTTTGGCGTCCTTGAGCCAGTTGTCGAGGTTGTGATCGCCCAATTCGCCCAGGCGCTTATACAGCTTGCGGGTGAGCTGCGCGAGTTTTTCGCGATCCTCGGGAGGCAGGTTGGCCGCCTTGGGGATGGCCTTGTCGAGCACCTGCAACTGCTCGCGGGCCAGGCGGATCTCATCGTGCAGGAGCCAGGCCGGCTGGGGCGGGATTTCATTGACAAACACATCGAGGGCGTTGTCGAAACGGGTGTCCAACTGGGTGAGGGCGTTGATGGTTTTCTCGCGCTGGGTTTTATCGGCCAGCAGCAGCGCCAGCGACTGCTGGCGGCCCTCGTCGTCGCGCAGCAGGTTGGTGACCCCCTTGAGCAGATTGGACGGGGTGGTGACTTTTGCCTCCATTTTTTGTCCTTTCGGGCCGGTGAGGCCGCGGATGGATGCGAACATTTTGCGCACCTGCCCGACATTGACCCACACCGCATCGGACAAGTTCTTGCTGAGGAGGGATTTCCAGGCCAGTTCGCCTGGGAAGCGCTCTCCCTGCGCGATGGTGCGCTCGTTGTTGATCCAGAGGCGCCATTCGCCGGGGGTGGCATCGATCTGCACTGGATCATTGCCGGCGCTTTTCTCCAGGGCTTCCAGTGTTTCGCTGAGGGGTTTGCGATTTTTGGCCAGGGACTTGCGCAGGGTGGGGATGTCTTTGGCGTCGAGTTGGACCAACCTGGGGCCGGCCTTGGGATCGACTTTGGGATCGGTGAGGGCCTGCTCGAGGAGAGCCGGCTTTTTGGCGACATCGACCGCATTGGCCAGGCTGGTCTGCAGGCTATCCGAGAGGGTGATGGGTTGGCCCTTTTGCAGGCCGATGAAATCGGCGGGGGAGGTCAATTCGCGGGCCTGAGGCGGGGCGGCCTTGAGGCGGGTGACCAGCTTGGAATCGAGTATCCTTTTCGCGCCGGGTTCATCGAGGGCGGCTTTGTCCTTCAACGACTTAGCCAGGTCTTCGGTGGTGGTGTTCCATTCGAGCAGGGTGTTGAGGGTTCGGGCGCGCTCGAAGGCCTGGTCTGCCTCGTTGCGGACCGTTTGCAGTTCCTTGGTGTGGTCGGCCTTCAGCTTGTCGAGCCTGGTTTGGCAGTCCTTGTCCTGATTGTTTTGCAGGCCCTGATTCTCCTCGAGTTTTTTTTGCAGGGCGACCAGTTGCTGATCGACCCCGGATTTTTCGTTGGCGAGGATGCCGGCCTGCCGGCTAGCCTGCCAGGCCAGCAAACCGGCAGGAATCAGGCCCAGGAGCAATCCGGCCAGAGTGCAGGCCGCGATGAGGAGCCAAGGTTTCGGTTTGTCGGTGGGCAGGGCGGGTTCTTCCTCGTCCATGCCGGTGGAGCGCGCGGGGCGGACCGGAATGCGGGAGGGAGACGACGGGCGATGGACCGCGAACCGGTGGGGCGATTCCTTGCCACGGGCTTGCCAGATGAGGGGGTGGTCCCCCGGGGCGGTGGAGGGTGTGGTGAGGTTCACCAGGGCGGGTTGACGGTTGAACAGCGAGCCCTGGGGGGAATCGACCCGAGCCCACCACCACCCCGGGGCGCGGGTGAAGGCGCGGGCGCGCGTGTTGAAGGCGACCTGCCAGCGGTCTGCCACCGGCAGCAAACAGAGGGCATCGAGCACCAGGGGCAAGGGATCGGCCACCGAGGCTGGGTAGAGGATGGGGACGGGGGAGGTGTGGTCCGCCGCCAGATGGCCGGCCCAACCGGGATCGAACCCCAGGCGCTTCCAGTTTTCGGCGCGGGTGGATTGTGGCAGTGGGGTCGGGATGGTGGGTGCGGGCAGCCAGCGGGGCTCGCCCGACCAGGTGGTGATCCACGGGTGGTTTTTCAGGATGCCGGCCGGATCGACCCGGGCGTCGGTGGTGAAGCTGAGGGCGACATGGTGGGCGATGTAGTTGCTGCGGCCGGTGTGGTCGGCCGCGGCGGGTTGCTGACGCGAGAGGACCAGCCAGGGACCGCCGGAGGCGTTGACCACCTGGGCGCTCCAGGTGATGCCGGGTGTGGTGTCTTCCAGGTTGCTGATGCCTTGCAGGGCGAGGCGCAAGCTTTCAGGCATGTCGCGGGTGGCGGCTGCGACGGAGTAGCCTGTACCGCCAAACAACCCCTTGGGCAGGCTGGTGTGGACCAGTTCGTGCATGGCGAGTCCGCCTTCCCGTGGTGAACGGTCTGTTTTACCGGAGGTCTTCCGGATTGAAGTCAAATTCTATGGGTTTTGTCTTGGGAGCTGATTCGGCCCTGGGCGGCTTTGGCGGCCCATCCTCGAAGGGGGGCGGGGCCGTCCTGGCGGCTGCGGCTGCTTTTTCGGGCGCCACCTGGCTGTTTCGGTTTTCCGGCTTGCGTTCGGCCTTGGGGATGAGCTTGCTGACGAAACGGGCCAGGCCGTAGAGAAACGGGACGGTCACCCAGGCCGGGCGGATATCCCGGGGGCGGATGAACTCGACGGGCAGACCCGGTTCCCCGTTGGGGCTGGCGGAACGGTGGACGCCGGGACGGGTTTCGGGTGTTTTGCCCAAGGCGCTGACCGGCAGGTAGCGGACCTCGTGGCCGATGGCCTCGGCGGTTTGCACCAGGTTGGGGCACAGGCGCAGCAGCAGGGCGCGCAACTGGTCGGAGGCGGATTCGATGCGTTCCATGTCGAGGCCGGCGACCGGGGCGCGGGAGCCCTGGCGCAGGGGTTCGGCCATGTCGACCCCGGGCAGCAGTTGGTGCCAGGCGTCCCACTTGGAGACGAGGATGAGCAGGGGAGGCCAGGCGCTTCGGTCGCCTGACCGCAACTGGTGCACGCGGCGGGCGGCCTCGGCCAGCACCTCGTATTGGCCGGTGATCTGCTTGGGTGGCGGGATGGGGCCGCGCACCTGCTCGACTTCCTGCAGGAAACGACGATCCTGCAACGGATCGAAGACGAAGAGGATGAAACGGGCCTGGGCGAGATGGGCGGTGACCTCCTCGGCGTGGGGGTCCTGCCGGGTGGGGAGGTAGGATTCGCCGGCGTTGTCGTAGACGCAGAGGATGCGGTTGGCGCGCTGGGCCTGGGGGTCATCGGCCTGGTTCACATGGGCGGGGTGACCCGGTCGGGTCTCGAGCCGGTAGCTGAAGGGACGGGGGCGGTGCAGGACCAGACCACCGTGGCGCACGGCGGCGAAGGTGCCGGCGGCGGTGGCGCCGAACTGGGTCTTGCGGATGAGTTCGGCGACATCGCGGGGGGTGTCGAGATCGCGCTGCTGGAAGAGGGCGCGCTCGTACTCCAGGATGAGGGCATTGCGCTCGGGGTCGGCATCGAGCATGCCCAGCTTGAAGCGCTCGCCGGTGACGGACCGCAACTGGTGGATGGCGGCACCCAGGAAATAGGATTTGCCGCTGGCCGGTGCGCCCACCACCGAGACGAACAGCGAGCGCATCTCGAGGAAGTAGCGGGGCAGCGCCAGGTGGCAGTGCGGGCAGGCGACCTCGGAGCAGACCTGGTCGCGGGCATCCAGCGGGAAGCCGCGGGAATCGAACCGGGAGGGGAGGAAGCGCTCCTGGGCATCGGGCCCCAGGCGGACATCACCCATGAGGCCCGGGTGCCGGGAGATCCAGACCACATCGGCCGGGTCGAATTCGCCCCAACAGGATGGGCAAACCACTTCCTCCACCAGGACCGACATGCCAGTTTTCCCTTCCGGGCGGGGCCCCGACGGTTTTTTTCACAAAGTCAAACGGTCAAACGGCTTAAAAAACCGGCTGCACCGGGAAATGTTCAACAGGCCAAGGCCAGATCCCGGGTTTTTCAGGGCGGGAGTCTGGCTTTGTATTCTAGACTTGTGGCTAAATACCCGCAATGAGTGGGGAGTGGCGGCCTTGGAGCGGGTGGAGGTGGCCGATGATCGCCTTGGGCATTGATATCGGGGGCAGCGGGGTGAAGGCCGGGGTGGTGAGCCCTGATGGCAGGATTTGGGGCCACACGGTGGTGCATTTGGCCGAGGGGCAGGCCAAGCAGACGCAACCCATTCTGGATGCGGCGGTGCGTGCCGGACGAGAGGCCCAGGAGAAAGCGGCAGGGGAGGGCAAGCAGGCATGCGCGATCGGCATTGGTGTGCCGGGGGTGGTGGACGCGAAGAACGGGGTGGTAGTGGCTTCCGCCAATCTGGAGGGCCTGCGGGGCGTGGCGCTGGCCAGGCATGTGGGTGACGCACTGAAACTGGAGGCCAGGCTGGCCAATGATGCCAACGCGGCCGCCCTGGGCGAGGTGCTGTATGGCGGCCATGGCGAGCTGGACAGCCTGGTGCTGTTCACGCTGGGGACGGGGATTGGCGGCGGGATCGTGATCAACGGCAAAATTGTCACCGGACACAACGGCTACGCGGGCGAACTGGGCCATATGCGGATTGAGATGAGCAGTCCCAGGCCATGCGGGTGCGGCCGGTGGGGCTGCCTGGAGGCCTATGCCGGCAACCTGAGCATTGTGAAGCGGGCCCATGAGGCTTTGGCGGACGACTGGAAGAAAACATCCTGCCTGCACAAGCCCGCGGAAGACCCGAAATTCAGCGCGGAGCAGGTGTTCGGCGCCGCAAAGCTGGGAGATCCCCTGGCAACGCGCCTGGTGGAGGAGACGGCGCTTGCGCTGGCGGTGGGCGCGGTGAACATGGTCCACGCGCTCAACCCGCAGCGGGTGCTGTTCGCCGGCGGGATGACCGCGGCCGGCAGTGAGTTTCTCGACCTGATCCTGTCCTTTGCCCGGGACCTGCCCATCGAGGGCGTGTCGGTGGACGGGCGGATCGGCTTCGCCAGCCTGGGGGACAAGGCGGGGGTGGTTGGGGCGGCGGCGGTTGGAAGCCTATTATAGTTTTAAACTTACTTAATAGACCTTATCTCGCAATCCGCAATCCTCCGCCCTTCACGGTGGAGGCGACCTCGTCGGCGGTGACCCAGGCGAAGTCGCCGGGGATGGAGTGTTTGATGGCGCTCATGGCGACGCCCCAGTCGAGGCCCTTCTGGTCATCGCTGTCGAGCAGGCCGTGGATGAGGCCGGCGGCGAAGGAGTCGCCGGCGCCGAGGCGGTCGACGATCTCCACCTTGTAAGAACGGGTGCGGAGCACGCCGCCGGGCGTCCACAGGATGGCGGTCCAGTCGTTCAACCAGACGAGGGGATTCTCGCGCAGGGTGATGGCGATTTTCTTCACGCCGAATTTGTCGCACACCTTGGCGGCGGCTTCCTCGTAACTGCTGCCCTTGATACCGAAGACCTTCTCGATGTCCTCCTCGGTGGTGATGAGCACATCGCAGTACTCCATCAGTTTGCCCAGGCAGGCCCCGGCTTCGGCGCCGGTCCACAGTTTGGCGCGGTAGTTCAGGTCCATGCTGACCTTCAGGCAGTGCTTCTTGGCGGCCTGGCAAGACTCCAGCGTGGCGGCGGCGGCGTAAGCCGACAGGGCGGGCAGGATGCCGGTGAGGTGGAACCACTTGGCACCTGCGAAAGCCTTGTCCCACGGGATCATGCCGGGCTGGATGGCGGCGATGGCTGAGTTCTTGCGGTCGTACAGGACGCCGCTGGCGCGGGGCGCGGAACCGAATTCGAGGAAGTAGAGGCCGACGCGGTCTTCCGGTGTGAACAGGACATGCGAGGTATCCACCCCGCCCTCGCGGGCGTGGTTGGCGATGAGTCGGCCGAGCGGATTGTCGGTTAAACGGCTGACCCAGGAGGTTTTACGGCCCAGCCGGGCCAGACCCACAGCGGTGTTGAGCTCGGCGCCACCGACTTTCAGGTCGAGGCTGCGGGCCTGTTCCAGCCGGTGGAACTGGGGGGGAGCCAGACGGACCATGGCCTCGCCGAACGTGATGCAATCGAATGCCATGGCTGTTTCTCCGTCGAAAGGGGGTGGGGCTGGTGCGGGAAGAACTTTGGGTTGGTTTAGGGAGCGGGGGGCGAAGTTCCAGCCTCGGTTAAAATTGCCCGCTCGCTGGAAGCGGCATAACCGCTACAAAATACCATGTGAGCAAGCAGTTCGGCATGGGGTGCCCGATGGCCAGCGGCAAGAAAACCAACCTGGGGATGAAACTCGGGAAGACGAAGCCCGGGGAATTTGACGCCCTGGTGGCCCTGGCCGCGGGTACCGGCATGTTCAAGAAGCTGGAAACCGAGGTTCTGGGGGAACTGCTTCGCGACTGGCACACCAGCCTGGCCGACGAGGGACATATCTGCTGCACGCTGCGGGAGGCGGATGGAACCCCGGTGGGATTTGTCTACCACGCTCCGGCGGTGATGACCCAGGGGACCTGGCACCTGTACTGGCTGGTGGTGGACAAAAACGCGCAGGGCAGGGGACTGGGCCGCCGGATGGTGCGGCATGCCGAGGCTGACGCCCGCAAGCGGGGTGGCCATCACCTGCTGGCGGAAACATCCGGCACCGCCAGGTACGCGCCCACCCGGGCCTTTTACGACAAGGTCGGCTATGCGGTGGAAGCCCGCGTGAGGGACTTCTACGCCCCGGGTGATGATCAAGTGATTTATCGCAAAGATCTTCGACGCTAGGGTTTCGTTTACTCCCACACCAAACAACCCCATCCATTGGGGCAACGCCACCAATCCGCACGCCGTGCCGGACAGTCAGTCGTGGCGCGGGCGTCAGGAGCGTGTCTATCGGGATAAACTGGGCTGGCCTAATAAAGGGAGCGGCCGGGAAAAGGCAGTCAATCCGCAGAATCCTCCCAATTGGCGATCATTTTCTCACTTTGCCGCCAAATCTTGCCGAATAACACACCTAGCCAGGGCATTCCCGGCGCGGCTTCTCCGCCCGAACCCGCCAAGTGGGTCGGATTGAGTCGCCGCCAGGACAGTCCGGGCAACCAGCCAACACGGCTTTGGTGAACGGCAGGAACGGAAGGATCCGTGAAAGCCGGAAACACGAACCGTGCCCCGCAAGGGGAGGCCGGCAACGCCTTTCAAAGGGCGCTGTTGGATGGCTGGAAAAACGCTTCTGGGTCAGCTCCGCACAAGCGGGCCCAGAAGGTAGCCCAGACGGCAGGCCGGGCCTGCCTGGATCCCCCTACGGAGTCGTCGTTTCATGAAGAAACCAGTCTTCACCACCGGACAGGTGGCCAAGATTTGCAAAGTGGCTCCCCGCACTGTGAGCAAGTGGTTCGATTCCGGCAAGCTTCGCGGCTACCGGATTCCGGGGAGTCAAGACCGCCGCATTCCCAGGGAGCACCTGATCCGCTTCCTGAAAGAATACGGCATGCCTTTGGGAGAACTCGAGGAAGAGAGCTGGCACAAGGTGCTGGTGATCGGAGCCGAGAAGCTGATGCTGGACCGAGTCCAGGAGCTGCTGCCTCCCGATGAGGAATTCCGCTACGAGGTCGCCTCGAGCGGCTTCGAGGCCGGTATCCTTGCCGAATCTTTCCATCCCGACACGATCATCATTGACCTGGCGCTGGGTCGCAGCGAAGGCCTGCAGATCTCCCGCAATCTGCGGAAGAATCCGGCCTACGAGCAGACTCTGATCATCGCCCTGGCCAGTGAAGACGAGCCCGATCCGGAAGGCCTGGGCCAGTACGGGTTCAACGAAGTGTTCAAGAAGCCCTTCGACGTGGCCCTGCTCGCCGAGCGCGTGCGGACCCATGTGGAAGAGAAGCGCGACATGTGATCAACGGGCAGCCGGGACCAACTTCTAACCAACGGTTAGCGATTGCATTCCGGCACCAAGCCCCCGCAACGACCGGCCCCGGCGAGGATTCATTCCCGCCGGGGCCGGTCGATTTTTTGACAGTCATTTCCGGGAAAAATCGGTTTTCTGAAAAAATCTAGGGGTGTTTGCCGTATTGGTGGTGGGCGGAAACTTCGCGCAACGGGAAGTCTTCCTGCAACCCTCCACCCTTTTACGGAGCCGTGCCCTTGAGTGCCTCCACTTCTACCCCGCATGTGGTCCTTCTTGGCGACTCGATTTTTGACAACGGGCCTTATGTTCCCGCCGAGCGGGACACCACTTCAAGCCAACTGCGGCGAAGCCTGCCGGATGGATGGCGGGTGAAGCTGCTGGCGGTGGATGGTCACCTCACCAGGGATGTGGAGCGGCAATTGCCAGACCTGCCACGGGATGCCAGCCACCTGCTGGTGAGCGCGGGTGGCAACGATGCCTTGCAGGTGGCGGCCCGGTGGGGGCTGTTGGAAAACCAACGATTCGGGGCGGTGGCCCGGCAACTGGCCACTTACCAGAAGCACTTCCGCAGGGAGTACCGCGCCATGTTGCAGGCGGTGCTAGTGCACAACCTGCCCACGGCAGTATGCACCGTGTACACCGCCGTGCCCGGACTACCCGAAGAGCAGGTGGCGGCCCTGAGCTACTACAACGATGTGATTGTGGAGGAGGCCGCCCGGGCGCGGGTGGCGGTGGTGGACCTGCGGCTGGTCTGCGAGGCTGAGGAGGATTACTCGCCCCGCTCTCCCATTGAGCCATCCACTGAGGGCGGAAGAAAGATTGCCCAGGCGTTGGCAGGGTTGGTGACCGCCTGGCCGACCAGAAAGGGGTTGGGCAGCCTGGTGGTAGGCAGCCTCCCTTGAAAGCTTGCGATCCCTGAAAGAAAAGACGCCCAAACGAGCGAGGCCCAACCTTAGAAGGTTGGGCCTCGCTCATATTGTTTGACTGTCGAACGGACCGGCGGCATCACACCGAGTAGGTGCTGCTGGCGGTGTCGCCGCCGCGACCGGTCCAGTTGGTGTGGAAGAACTGGCCGCGGGGCTTGTCGGTGCGCTCGTAGGTGTGCGCGCCGAAGTAGTCGCGCTGGGCCTGCAGCAGGTTGGCGGGAAGGCGGGCCGAGCGGTAGCCGTCAAAGAACGCCAGCGCGGTGGAGAAGGCGGGCACAGGGATACCTGCCACCACGGCGGCGGCGATCGCCTTGCGCCAGCCCTCCTGGCTGCGGGTGATCTCGCCGGTGAAATACGGGTCGAGCAGCAGGTTGTCGAGGTTGGGGTTCTTGTCGAAGGCATCCTTGATCTTGCCGAGGAACTGGCTGCGGATGATGCAGCCGCCGCGCCACATGAGGGCGATGCCGCCGTAGTTCAGGTTCCAGTTGTTGGCCTTGGCGGCCGCGCGCATCAGCATGTAGCCCTGCGCGTAGCTGATGATCTTGGAGGCGTAGAGGGCGTCGTGGATTGCGGCCACCATGGCCTTCTTGTCGGCGGCGTTGATCTTGCCCGAGGGGCCGGTGAGCACCTTGCTGGCGGCGACGCGCTCATCTTTCAGCGCGGAGACGCAGCGGGAATAGACCGCCTCGGCGATGAGGGTGACGGGCATGCCCATTTCCATGGAGTCCATCACGGTCCACTTGCCAGTACCCTTCTGGCCGGCGGTGTCGAGGATCTTGTCCACCAGGTGGGTGCCGCCGGCTTCCTTGTAGCCAAGGATGTCGCGGGTGATCTCGATCAGGTAGCTATCGAGCACGCCCTTGTTCCAGTCGGCAAAGACATTGTGGATCTCGTCGTTGGACATGCCGAGGCCTTCGTGCATCAACTGGTAGGCCTCGCAGATGAGCTGCATGTCGCCATATTCGATGCCGTTGTGGACCATCTTCACATAGTGACCGGCACCGCCTTCGCCGACCCAATCACAGCAGGGGGCGCCACCCTCGACCTTGGCGGAAACGGCCTGGAAGATTTCCTTCACATGGGGCCAGGCGGCGGGGCTGCCACCAGGCATGATGCTCGGGCCGTGACGGGCGCCTTCCTCGCCGCCGGATACGCCGGTACCGATGAACAGGATGCCCTTGGCCTCGAGTTCCTTGCAGCGGCGGGCGCTGTCTGCGAACAGGCTGTTTGCGCCATCGATGATGATGTCACCCTTCTCCAGGTGGGG
>DKBS01000091.1 GCA_002451275.1 Planctomycetaceae bacterium UBA6894
ACCTTCACGCCCCACCAGAAGGTGACCAGGCAAATGATGGTCGGAATCACGGCCCAGGTCAGTTCCAGCAGCAAGCCCCCGTGAACCTGAGCGCCCACCTGGCCTTTGCGGCGTTGGCGGAAGATGATGGCGAAAAGGATCAGGCACGCGAACACACCGACCGTGATCAGCACATTGTAAGCCAGGATGAACAGGGTCAGGGTGTCAACCGACCCAGCCACGGTCGAGGCCTGCTTCGGGAAGATCGGGAAATCCCACATCAGCGCGTACCCTCCGTATTGGGCGGGACCTGCCCGCCCTTTGGCTTACCGAAGAACCGGTTGCCAAAAATGAATCCGCCCAAGGCGACAACCGTCAGCGCCGCCCCGGCTTGTACCAGTCGAATCACATGCACGCTGTAGCGCCCCGAATGCGGGTCGTACTTCATGCACACAAAACCCATCTTGTCGACCAGGCTGCCTATCCCGTTGTCGGAGGCGAGCTGAAGGTCTTTCTCCAAATCCCAAGGGGCGTAATTCAGCCCCATCCGGTAATGCGAGATCTTGCCCTCGGGTGTCAGGAACACCACGCCCGCGGGATGCAGCAACTCATTGTTGCGGGGATCCCGGACGAACTTGTACCCGATGGAATCGCAGATCTGGTCGATCACCGGTTTCGCGGCAACCATGAAATGCCATTCGGCGACAGTCCTGTGGTCATACACACCCTGAAGCACACTGTTTGGCTTCAGGGGACGGCCGGTGACTGACAGCAGGTCTTCACGCTTACCCTTGGCGATCTCGGGAGTCTCTTCCTCGTCGAAGCTGAAGACCACCACCTCGAAATCTTTGCCGGGCTTGAATTTGACCCGCTTGAGGGCGTCAAAGACACCCGTCAGCACGACATTGCATTGCTGCCGGCACCGGTAGTAAGCGGGTACCAGCAGCACAGGCTTCCCGGAGGACAAAATCTTGCCCAAGGAGGTGCTTGAGCCATCGTGCTCCATCAGGGGGGCGTCCAGAGGGATAGTCTCACCCAGACGCTGTTCGATGGTCACCTTTTCGCGGAGTTTGCTGTATTGGTCTTCCTTGACATCAAGGTCCCCCGGACCGCGGGGCCGGTTGGTGATGGATGGCGCATCCTGGGCGGGAGCGGCCAAAGCCACCCAAATCGCCACAGGAACGATCATCCAAACCCGCATCAGCCGCTACCCCCAAAATGTCCGCAGACCTAAGTTTCCAACCGTAAAAAATCGAGAAGATCAACGCCCGCCATTGGTCCAAACGGGCTGGGCAGGCACCTCGGCCTTCGCCCGGCTCTTCAGGGCGCCCGACTTGCCAAGCCGCTCGATCACCGCGTTGATCCCGGCTTTGGCCAGCTTGGCGTTCCCCTCCTTGATGTTCTCTTGCCCGATCGTGAAGTCATTGGGCTGCCCACCCGAATGCAGGGGGGAAAGAATGTCGGCCCCTTCCAGGGGAGCGTTTTGGGCGAAAGGCGGCCGGACGAAGTCATTCACACGGATACGGTCAAACGCGATCTGGGCTTGGTTTGCAGCCTCGGCCGGATCATTCGGAATTGCCAAGGCGTATTGTTTCTGCAGTTCGGCTTTGACCTGCTCGTGGTAGGCCACACGCTTGCTGCGTACCACCTCGTCGGTGAGCACCTTCCCGCCCTGCTCAAAGTGCGTGAGGAAGGCGAAAAGCACATTCACCGCCACGATCGCGCCCAGAATCATGGCCGTGACAAAGCCCATGAAAATGTACGCGACGGAACTCTTGACGTCCTTGCGCTCAAAGGCGACATCCATCTGGTTGTCTGCCATCTCGCCACCTCCAAAACCTTGTACGCTTAACCCAAACCAAACGGACGGGGCCCGCCGCTCAGCCGTGGCTGGCGGCGATCTCCACGTCGTCGGAAACCGTGTGCACGGGCTCGGTTTCCTTGCGGATGTCATTGGCTGGCAGCAGGTCATACTTGCCCAGTTGCCTGAGGAACAGGAACAGCCAGAACGCGATCAGACCCACGGCTGCCGCCAGATCCATCACCGTCTCCAGGCTGGCAAAGTTCCAGTTACCAGGATGGAAGGCGGGTTTGATCTGCCAGTAGATGTCGATGAACCGCATCGCAAGAACGAACACGGCCACCCGGGCCAGCCACTTGCCAGAGCGGCTCACATCGCGGAGCAACAGCACGAAGAAAGGGATCACGAAGTGACCGAAGGCCAGGATGGCAGTTAAGTACTGCCAGCCGCCGGTGGTCCGGGCCAGGTAGTAGGGGACTTCTTCCTTCAGGTTGGCCGACCAGATCAGCAGGTATTGCGAGAAGCTGATGTAGGTCCAAAACACCACGAATCCGAGGACCAGGCTGCCCAGATCGCGCATGATCTTCTTGTTGCGGCCGGTGGAAAGGTCCACATGGTCACGGCGCAGGAAGACGAACAGCGCGGCGTTGAAGCACAAGGCACCCAGCAATTGGCCGAAGCCAAAGATCACCGGGTACATCGAGGAGTACCACACCGGCTGCAGCGACATGCTCCAGTCGGTGCTGACAAACAGGATGGTGATTGAGTAAATCACAATACCCGGGCCCGAGATCTGCATGCCCCAATCGCGTAGTTTCTGGCTGCTGCCCTCGGCATCCTCACGGCGGGCAACGCAATTGAGAGCGAAAGCCAACACGAACCAGATACCGAATGCGATGGCGGCACGAACGGCGAAAAACGGCACATTAAGATAAGCGCGCTTGGCGTCCACCA
>DKBS01000015.1 GCA_002451275.1 Planctomycetaceae bacterium UBA6894
GGCGCTCGCTGGCGGTTGGGCAGCCAAGTCTGGGCCAAGGCCCACGATGACGGCGAAAGCCACCCCGGCTACCAGCGAGCCCAGGAGCAAGGTCCCTACGAGGAGTTGAAGCACGCGCAGGAGCTTTTGCCCCTCAGGCCCCTCGAAGTGCTTTTGGAGAATCTGGTGGTTGGTGGTGATTTCGTCCATGGCGCCAACTTCCCCTGCTTGACTTTTTGGGCCTGCACGGCGACGGAGCTCTGTTCGGCCCGGGCCGCGCGGGTGGTCTTCTGTCATTATCCGCACGCCCTTACGGAGGCGTGAAAAAGGGGGAGCCGCCTGGTGGCGACTCCCCCTTGGGATGACCAGGTTTTATTTCCTAACGGGGAGCGTCAGGAGGAGGAATCCTTGCGGATGCGCATGCCGTAGAAGGAAAGCCAGAGGAAGACCGCAGCAATGGCGCAGAAGGCGACCGCCAGCCAGTTGGCGAGGCCGGCATTGGTGGAGGAGCGCATTTCCACGGCCAGTTGCACCGCCAGCAGGCCGAACAGGGTGGTGAACTTGATCACCGGGTTGAGGGCCACGCTGGAGGTGTCCTTGAACGGGTCGCCCACGGTGTCGCCCACCACGGTGGCCTTGTGCAGGTCGCTACCCTTCTCCTTCAACTCGACCTCGACGATCTTCTTGGCGTTGTCCCAGGCGCCGCCGGCGTTGGCCATGAAGATGGCCTGGTAGAGGCCGAAGATGGCGATGGAGAAGAGGTAGCCGATGAAGAAGTAGGCATCGATGAAGGCGAAGCCGAGGGTGATGAAGAAGACGGACATGAAGATGTTGAACATGCCGAGCTGCGCGAACTTCGTGCAGATCTCGACCACCTTCTTGCTGTCCTCGACGGACGCCTTGGTGACGCCGTCGAGCTTGATGTTCTTCTTGATGAATTCAACGGCGCGGTAGGCACCGGTGGTCACCGCCTGGGTGGAGGCGCCGGTGAACCAGTAGATGATGGCGCCGCCGCTGATGAGGCCCAGCACGAAGGGGCCGTGGAGCAGGGACAGCTTCTCGATGGCTTCCTTGTTAGCGGTGCCCTCGGTCAGGCCCATGATGATGGAGAAGATCATCGTGGTGGCGCCCACCACGGCGGTGCCGATGAGCACGGGCTTGGCGGTGGCCTTGAAGGTGTTGCCGGCGCCGTCGTTCTCCTCGAGCAGGTGCTTTGCGGCCTCGAAGTTCGGGTTGAGGCCGTGGGACTTCTGGAGTTCCTGCTTGATGTCGGGGACCTGCTCGATGAGCGAGAGCTCGTAGACGCTCTGGGCGTTATCGGTGACAGGCCCGTAGGAATCGACGGCGATGGTGACGGGGCCCATGCCGAGGAAGCCGAAAGCCACGAGGCCGAAGGCGAACACGGCGGGAGCGACCATCAGGGTTTCGAGGCCCTGGTTGGCCATGAGGTAGGCGATGGCCATCAAGCCGGTGATGCTGAGACCCAGCCAGAGGCAGGAGAAGTTGCCCGCCACCATGCCGGACAGGATGTTCAGCGAGGCGCCGCCCTCGCGGCTGGAGGTGACCACTTCCTGCACATGCTTGGAGGAGGTGGAGGTGAAGATCTTCACCAACTCAGGGATGACCGCGCCGGCGAGGGTGCCGCAGGAGATGATGGTGGACAACTGCCACCACAGGTCGGTGTTTCCGCCGAGGGAGGGGATGACCAGCCAGGAGACCACATAGGTGAGGGCGATGGAGATGATGCTGGTGATCCACACGAGGCGGGTCAGCGGCATTTCGAAGTCCATCTTCGCCGCGGTGGCGTATTTGGAGCTGGTCAGCTTCTCGTTGATGAAGTAGGAGCCGGCCGAGGCGATGATCATCATGACGCGCATGACGAACAGCCACACAAGCAACTGGACCTGGACCTTCTCGAAGTCGGGGCCGGCCGTCTTCTGGGTGACGGCAAGCAGGATGAAGGTGATGAGGGCCACGCCGGTGACGCCGTAGGTCTCGAAGCCGTCGGCGCTGGGACCGACGGAGTCGCCGGCGTTGTCGCCGGTGCAGTCTGCCACCACGCCGGGATTGCGGGCATCGTCCTCCTTAATGTCGAAGACGATCTTCATGAGATCGGAACCGATGTCGGCGATCTTGGTGAAGATGCCGCCGGCGATGCGGAGGGCGGCGGCGCCGAGGCTTTCACCCACGGCGAAGCCGATGAAACAGGAACCGGCGTACTCGGGGGGGAGGAAAAGGAGGATGCAGAGCATCAGCAGCAGTTCGACGCTGATGAGCATCATGCCGATGCTCATGCCGGCCTTGAGAGGGATGGCGTAGACGGGATAGGGGAGGCCCTTGAGGCTTGCGAACGCGGTGCGGGAGTTGGCGAAGGTGTTGACGCGGATGCCGAACCAGGCGACGCCGTAGCTGCCCAGGATGCCGATGACGCTGAACAGGACAATGATGGCCACCTGGGTGGTGGACTTGCCCAGGAGCCAGCCGAAGTACATGACGATGACCGCGGCGATGATGACCCAGAGGATGGCCAGGAATTTGCCCTGGTTGATGAGGTAGGTCTTGCATGTCTCGTAGATGAGCTCGGAAACCTCGAGCATGCTGGCGTGGACCGGCATGTTCTGAAGTTCCTTGTAGATCACCAGGCCGAAAAACAGGCCGGCGACGCAGACCGCCAGGCCGCCGTAAAGCAGGGTTTTGCCCGGGAGGCCGAAGAAGGTGGAGTTGTTCAGATCCGGGAGCACCAGATCAGCCTCGCTGACATGGTGCGCGCCACCGGAATGCTGGGCCGGCGCAGCCGCCGCAGGCTTGGGCTGGGCGGTTTTGCCTTCCTGACCAAACGCATGCTGGGGAAGTGTTGACAGGAGAAAGAGGAGAACGGCAGCAATCAAGCTGGAGCGGGGCAAAACACCGGAGAGCATGGTGGGATCCAGTTTCTGGGAGGGAGGACATCAACAGATTACAGCCAAGCAAGCTGAGCTTCATAAACTAACTTGGCAGTGCAGGTGGATCAAGCTTCGGGTACCACTCTTTAGTTTTCTTTCTTTTTCTTCAGTTTCAGTGGCTACGGCACACGGGGCCTGCAGGGTACCCGGCGTTCGTGGCCGCTTTCACTCGAGATTATCTTGCGACTCTTTTAGCCGAGCGGCTCTGCGTCAGCGGAATGAGGCGTCCACCGGTTCTCCGGCGACCTCTTGCCACGCTTTTTGAAGTTGGAGCGTCCAGGGGCCGGGGAAGGGCAGGCGTGTGTGGCCGATCTGGCTGACACCGCAGAGGCCGAAGGCGCTGCCGGTGAGGAAAGCCTCCTTGGCTCCCTGCAATTCGCGCCAACCGCAGTTGGACCGTTGGACCGGCAGGCCTAGCTTTTCGCAGAGTTCCAGGGCCAGGTTCAGGCTGATGCCATCGAGGATGGTTTCAGCTGGGGGCACGATCAAAACATCGCGACCGCCCCGCTGGGTGACCCACGCCAGATGCGCCAGCGAGGTTTCGGTCACATTCCCTTCCGCGGTGAGAAGGACCGGCAGCGCGCCCGGGCTTTCGCGGGAGGCCAGGTTTTCGGCCATCCACCAGTGCAAACGGCTGCGGTGTTTGACGCGGGGGTCCACCGGGCCGGGTACGGCCGCTGGCACGGTGGAGGCCACCAGGTGCGCGCCCTCGGCAAACCACTGGCTGTACCGTGCCCGGGGCAGCGGATAGCCATGGATGATCAGCGTGGCGCCCGGGGGCTCGTGGGTGCCGTAGTGGGACAGGGGGCCCGGGGTGGCCAGGAGGACAACGCACCAGGCGCGGTGCGGATGGGGGCCCACCTGGTTTTTCACCAGGAGTTCGCGCACCACTTCGGCCGCCTGTTCCCTTGTCCAGGCGGGCTGGATGCCCAGGGGGTGGCAGTCGCGGTAAAAGCGGTCGAGGTGCCGTTCCAGCAGGAAGGGTTTGCCCTGGCAGGTGCGCAGCACATCGACCATCGTGGCACCCTGGACCCAGCCGGCGTCGGCCAGGGAAGGGCCGGCCTGGTCGAGCGGGAGCCAGCGCCCGTTTTTCCAGGCGATGGACAGGGAAGAGGGTTTGGCGGAACCGGGCATGTCTCAGCCCGCCTGTCGATTAGATGCAGGGGATGGCGTGAGGCCGCGGGCCTGGAGGAAGGCCAGGGTTCTGTCGGTGGCCCCCTGTTGGTGCGCGACAAATTCGCGTGCCGCCTGCCCCATGGCCGCGGCCCGGGAGGGGTGGGCGAGCCAATTAGCTACGCAGGCGGCCAGGTTTGCGGCGATGTCACCGGTGGCGGGGATGGTGTGGGCCCCACCCGCGGCCAGCAACTGCGCGGTGATGTCCCTGAAATTCCAGACATGGGGGCCGAAGCAGACCGGCACGCCAAACGCTGCTGGTTCGATGGGGCTTTGTCCGCCGCGTTTGCCATCGAGGCTGCCGCCCACGAAGCCGACGGTGGCCAGGCCCCAGGCGGCGGACAGTTCGCCAATGGTGTCGAGCAGCAGGACCCGGGGTGTGGACCCGGCGGGGTGGATCACCCCCTGGGAGCGACGCAGGAAGGGAATGCCCCGTTCTCGCAAGCGGCGGGCGGAGGCCTCGAACGCATCGGGTTGGCGGGGAACCAGGACCAGCCGCAGATTCGGGAACCTCTCGGAAAGGCTGCCGTAGGCATCCAGGATGCAGGGCTCCTCCGATTGCTGGGTGGAGCCGGCGACCCACACGGGCGCGCCCGGTGGGACGGGGAATTGTTCCCGCAGCGCGGCGAGGAGCGACAGATTCCTGTCACCCCGGGCCCCATCGAATTTCACCGAGCCGGTGACCTCGACTGCCTCCCGCGCCACGCCCAGGGAGGCGAGATGGCCGGCCATGGATTCATCCTGCACCATCCACGAGTGCACGAGGCGGAAAATGCGGCGTGCCAGGCGTGGGCGCCGGGCCCAGGCGGCGGCGCTCCTGGGGCTCATGCGGCCGTTGATGACCGCGACGGGAACTCCGCGCCGTTTGGCGAGGCGGAGCCAATTGGGCCAAAGCTGGCTTTCCGCCAGGATGACGAGGGATGGATTCCAGGCGGTGAAAACGCGCTCGATCTGCCAGGTGAAATCCCATGAGAAGCAGGCGACGAGGCTGTCGGCCGCGAACCGCTTTTTCGCCTCCTGCATGCCGGCCGGGGTGGTGGCGGTGACGCCGACGCACCAGCCGGGGTGGCGGGCGCGGAAGGCCTTTATGACCGGGGCGAGGAGGTTCACCTCACCCAGGCTGACGCCATGGAACCAGGCGAGCGGCGCGGTGTCGCCTTCGGGGCGGGGAGGGCAGGGGTGGCCCCGCAGCAGGCGCCGGTAGCCGTCACGCCCCCGGCTGAAGGCCCGCCAGGCCAGCCAGGGCGAGGCGGCCGTGAGGCCGAGGGCGTACAGGGCATCCAGCGGGTGAGCCATGGGGAATCCTTTCCCACGGTGGGGTGGCCGGTCAGTTGGCAACGCTGCGCATGCAGCAATTCTTGTACTTTTTGCCGCTGCCGCAGGGGCAGGGCTCGTTGCGGCCGACGCCCAGGCCGGTCTTTGTGGCCTGCTCGATCTTGGCGGGCGGGGTTCCCTGGGGGCTGTTGGCCGCGGTTTGATCCGGCAAGGGGGCGGCCGGCTTGGGCGGGGCGGCGTGCACGAGCTCGTCGATGACCCAGATGGAATCCTCTACCTCGCCCGACTCCTCCATGCGGAAGGCGAGTTCACAGATGGTGTCGCGGGCGACCTCCATCATGCGCTCGAACTCCTGCATGCCCTCGCGCTTGTAGACGGTCTTGGGGTCTTCCTGGCCGTAGCCGCGGAGGTGGATGGTGGCGCGCAACTGGTCCATGGTGCGCAGGTGCTGCTTCCAATGCTGGTCCATCTGGTTGACCAGGAGGTTGCGCTCCATGCGGTGCATCTCGGGGCGCACCTGGTGGTCGTACCATTCGAGCACCTTGTTGCGGGCCTTTTCGGGGTTGAGGCCGGTGAATTCGGCAGCGCTGAGGGACAGGCCCGGGATGTTGCCGTTCATCCAGTCGGCCAGTTCCTGTGCGTCCTCCATCTCGACCACGCTGGAGTGGGCAAGGATCTCGTCGGCCTTGGCGAGCAGCTCCTCCTGGGTGAGGGCGGGCATGGAATGGGCGGCGGCGTCCAGCAGGATTTCGGCAAGTTTGTCGCGGCTCTCGGTGCGGAAGTCTTCCTCGGGCAGGTTGTCGATCTGGCCGGGGAAACGCTGGCGGGCCCATGCCAGCAGCCCCTCGCGGTCGTTGGGCATGGTGAACGGGTTGGGCACGGCGGGGAGGAACCGGCTCAGGCTGATCATCACCGGGAAGAGGGCGTCCTTCTCGCGGTATTTTTCGAGCAGGCGGCCGAGGAGGAGCTGGTTCGCCTTGGCGGGATCGAGCCCCTTGACCTCGTCGGGCTGCACCTCGACCTGGAAGTTGCGGCCGAGCCAGTCGATCAGCGAGTTGATGCCGTAGTCGGGCGACAGCAGGTCGCGCCCGTCATCTAGCGGGAGCTTGTCGACCTTGTCGCGCACCGCCTCGACGAGGCGCTCGGAAAGCTGGAGGCGGTCGAGCTTGCGGAGCTCTTCCTCGCGGTAAACGAGGCCCCATTTGCGCTCGAGGGTCTGGCGCAGGGCCTGCCAGTTCCATTCGTTGGAGTCCTCACCCTGGAGGCATTCCTCCAGGACATCGTGCATCTGGTTGCCGGCCTCGGCGATGGCGCGGCGGCGGACCATGTCGCGGGCGTCGTGGTACTCGCAGCGCACGAACTCGCGGGGGGAGAACTCGCAGTGGGAGCGGGCCTTGGCGAACTCGGCGAAGCGGGCCGGGCCGAACTCGGGGTTGAGGAACCGCTCGACGGTGGCGGAGAGCATGCGGTCGAGGAACTCGGTGATCATCAACCGCGGATTTTCATCGTTGAGCAGGCGCTGGCGCAGCCCGTACACCCGCTTGCGCTGGGCGTTCATGACCTCATCGTATTCGAGGAGGTCCTTGCGGCTCTGGAAGTGGAGCTGCTCGACACGCTTCTGGGATTTCTCGATCTGCCGGGTGAGGAACTTGCCCTCGACGGCCTCGCCCTCCTTCATGCCCATGCTAGTCATGACGCGGGCGACGAACTCGCCGTTGTAGCGGCGCATGAGGTCGTCATCGAGGCCGATGAAGAACTTGCTGCTTCCCGGGTCGCCCTGGCGGCCGGCGC
>DKBS01000098.1:0-21044 GCA_002451275.1 Planctomycetaceae bacterium UBA6894
AAGAAGCTCGAAGAAGCCGGCGCCAAGGTTTCCGTCAAGTAAAACGACGGCTCTGGCTCGCTGCATTCGTTTCCGGGATCTCCCAGAATTGGGGGATCCCGGTTTCCTTCTTGCTTGACAAGTCCGGGGGCTGTGTTTAGCCTGTGGGCATGCGACGAATCGCCGATCTGCCTCCAAGCGGACACCCCGTTCATTTCGGGGTGTGTGCCGGAGGCTTGCCTGTTTTCTCGTCGAAGCGGCGCTCCAGTCCGAACCATCCCTTTTTGGGCTGTCCCGTGCAAGTCCAGTTTTCGGGCATCATTTCCCAGCCCATGGGATTGAATTTCTCCCGCCCTCGCGGGGGTTCCGCATCCGTCCATCACACTGTCATGGAAGACAAATCGACCCGGTGGGCCCGCGCGATCACCAGGCCCGCTTTTTTTGATCACGATCCGGCAGGGAAAAGACTGTTCTGAGGCCCTGCCCGATAGTTACGCCAGACCGATCGCAACGCACCCTGACACGGCTCCTCCCAAAAGGGGCCACGACACCTGAGAAGAGGACTCGACAACATGCCTGTCTCGGCCGACCGTATTCTGAATCCCAAGGAAGTCCTCAACTTCAGCCGCTACAGCGACACGCCGGGCAAGCCAATGCCCATAGACGCCTACCACAAGGGCGCGGACCGGGTGAACAGCGTCGATAAAGTGCCCCCGCTCACCGATATTCAGCTGCGTAGCTACGAGCGTTTCCTTCAATATGGCATCCCCCTCGACCAGCGCGAGCCGGTGGGCTTGGAAGGCGTGCTGCGCGAAGTCTTCCCGATCGAGAGCTACGACAAGACAACCGTTCTGCAATTCATCCGCTACGAGCTGGGTAAACCCCGCTTCGGCCCGGACGAGTGCCGCCAGCTTCGCCTGACCTACGGCCGTCCCTTCAAGGTTTACCTGCGGCTTGCAGGCGAGCAGACCGTCGAGGAAGAGGTCTATCTGGGTGATATGCCCATCATGCTCGGCGGCGGCGAGTTCATCATCAACGGCGCCGAGCGCGTGGTGGTAAGCCAGTTGCACCGCTCACCGGGCGTGGACTTCGTGGTCACCACCGAGGGTGACAAGAAGCTGCATTCTTGCCGCATCATTCCCGAGCGCGGTTCCTGGATTGAGCTGAACGTCACCAAGAAGGATTCGCTCAGCGTCCGCATCGACCAGTCCGGCAAATTTTCTGCCATGACGCTGCTGCGCGCCATGGACCCGAGGTACTCCCGCAACTCCGACATCCTCGCCGCCTTCCACCCGGTGAAAGAGTTCACCAAGGACAAGAAGAACCACGCCGACCTGTTGGGCAAGCAGCTTGCCGACGACGTGATCGACCCCGAAACGGGCGAGATTTACCTGGAGAGCGGCCAGACCATCGACCAGGCGCGCCTGGACATGCTGCAGGCCACCAATGTGAAAAAGGTCAAGGTGATCGGCTCGGCCAAGGAGGATCCGCTCATCCTCGCCGCCCTCGCCGAAGACGCCACCAGCTCCCACGAGGAAGCGCTGCTGAAGATCTACCAGCGCATGCGTCCGGGCAATCCGGCATCGCTTGAGAAGGCCCGCGACCTGTTCAAGGAGAAATTCCTTGATGCCAACCGCTACCGCCTTGGCAAGGTGGGTCGCTTCCGCATCAACCGCAAATTCGAGCAGGAGAAGGATGTTCCCGATGATCGCATGACCCTCGAGCCCATCGACCTGGTCAATGCGATCCGTTACCTGCTGAAGCTGCGCGCCGGCGAAGGGATCATCGACGATATCGATCACCTGGGCAATCGTCGCGTCCGCACCATTGACGAGCTTGCCGCCGAGGAGTTGCGCAAGGGCTTCCTGAAGCTGCGCCGCACCGTTCAGGAGCGTATGCAGAACCGCGAGAAGCAGGATCTCACCCCGCGGTCGCTGATCAATCCCAAGAGCGTTTCCGCCGCCATCGAGTACTTCTTTGGCCGCGGCGAACTGAGCCAAGTGGTTGACCAGACCAACCCGCTGTCGCAGCTCACCCACGAGCGGCGCCTCTCGGCCCTCGGGCCGGGCGGCTTGAACCGAAAGCGCGCCGGCTTCGATGTGCGGGACGTGCATATCTCGCACTATGGCCGCATTTGCCCGATCGAGACCCCCGAAGGCACCAACATCGGCCTCATTTCCCACCTGTCGATCTACGCCGGTGTGGACGATTACGGTTTCCTCATCACGCCCTACCGCGTGGTGAAGGATTGCAAGCTCACCAACGAGGTGCGCTGGCTGCGTGCCGACGAGGAAAGCGACGCCTACATCGCCCCCGCCGACGTGGATGTCGAGGGTGGAAAGATCGTCGGCGAGGGTGGACGCCTGACCGCCCGCAACCAGGGCGAGTTCGTGACCGCAACGCCCGACCAGATCCAGTACATCGACGTGAGCCCCCGCCAGATGGTGGGTGTCTCCGCGGGCCTGATCCCGTTTTTGGAGCACGATGACGCCAACCGCGCGCTGATGGGATCGAACATGCAGCGCCAGGCGGTGCCGCTGCTGGTCACCGAACCACCGATCGTGGCCACCGGTCTGGAGCGTGATGTCGCCCAGAACAGCGGCCTGGTGGTGCGATCCGACCGCGACGGCGTGGTGCGTTATGTCGACAGCAACCGCATCCGGGTGGATGAGAAGGAATTCGTCCTCGAGAAGTTCGTCGGCCTCAATGAACACACCTGCCAAAACCAGAAACCCCTGGTGAAGGTCGGGCAGAAGGTGAAGAAGGGCGAGGTGATCGCCGACGGCGCCGCGACCCACCAGGCCGAACTGGCCCTGGGCCGCAATGTGCTGGTCGCGTTCATGTCCTGGGAAGGCTACAACTTCGAGGACGCGATCATCATCTCAGAGCGCTTGGTGGAGAAGGACACCTACACCTCGATCCACATCGAGGAGTTCGAGATCGAGATCCGCGAGAGCAAGCTCGGCAAGGAAGAGTTCACCCGCGACATCCCCAACGTGTCGCCCAAGGCGCTGAACAACCTAGACGACTCGGGCATCGTCCGCGTGGGCACCCATGTGAACCACGGTGACATCCTGGTCGGCAAGGTGGTCCCCAAGTCCAAGAGCGAGCTGACCCCCGAGGAGAAGCTGCTGCACGCCATCTTCGGCCGCGCCGGCGAGGATGTGAAAAACGAGAGCCTGGAGGTTCCCCCGGGCGTGGAGGGCGTGGTCACCGCCACTGAGCGGTTCAGCCGCCGGGCCCACATGTCGGACGTGGAGAAGAAGGAGGTTGACCGTCTCGAGAAGGAGTACCGCGAAACTTCCAACAAAAAGATCGCCGAGCTCTTCCGCGAGATGCTGGAGGCCCTCTGCGAGCACCTGAAGGTGAAGACCCTGAAGGACGCCCGCAGCAACAAGGTGCTGGGCGCCGACAAGGACGACAAGTCCATGGCCGAGCAGGCCGCCGAGTTCCGCCTGGACCACCTGGACCTGCGTTCCCCCGCCGAACGCAAGAAGGCCGAGGAGATCTATCACCGTCACCGCGAGCAGATCGATTTCCACATCGAGGAACGCGACCGCCTCATCAACAACCTGAAGCGGGGCGACGAGCTTCCCAACGGCGTGCAGCAGATGGTGAAGGTCTATGTCGCCACCAAGCGTGTGATCTCGGTCGGTGACAAGATGGCAGGCCGCCACGGCAACAAGGGGGTCATCTCGAAGATCCTGCCCGTGGAAGACATGCCGTTCCTCGCCGATGGGACACCTGTTGACATCCTCCTCAACCCGCTGGGCGTGCCCAGCCGCATGAATGTGGGGCAGATCCTCGAGACCCATCTGGGCGCCGCGGCGTCCAAGCTGGGATTCAAGGCGATCACCCCGGTGTTCGACGGCGCCAGCGAGGAGGACATCCGCAACGTCCTGAAGCAGGCCGGCCTGCCCGAATCGGGCAAGAGCTACCTGTTCGACGGGCGGACCGGCGAGCGCTTCGAGCAACCCGTCACGGTCGGGTTCATCTACATGCTCAAGCTGCACCACCTGGTGGACGACAAGGTGCACGCCCGGGCGACGGGGCCCTACAGCCTCATCACCCAGCAGCCACTGGGTGGCAAGGCCCGCTTCGGCGGCCAGCGCTTCGGCGAGATGGAGGTGTGGGCGCTCGAGGCTTACGGCGCGGCCTACATCCTGCAGGAACTGCTCACCGTCAAGTCCGACGACGTGGACGGGCGCACGAAGATCTACGAGTCCATGGTCAAGGGCGAGAACACGCTGGAGGCGGGCCTGCCCGCCAGCTTCGACGTGCTCACCAACGAGATCAAGGGCCTGGCCCTGAACCTGCAGCTCGAGAAGCAGAACAAGGAGGAGGACCTGCTGGGCGCGACCTCCTGACGAGGCGCCCGGCTCGTTCCGGTCCGCAGGCGGCGTGCATCGCCGCCCGGACCAACCCCGACAACCCCCTGAAGACTGAAACACCGCCCGACTTTCGACGCCGATCAGGAGAGCCGCCATGAGCAACAACGCAACCACCGCAGCCAACGCCAACAGCGGGGCCGAGACCAACTACGACCGCATCAACGACTATTCCTCGGTTCGTATCAGCCTGGCTAATCCCAACGACATCCGTGGCGCCTGGTCCCACGGCGAGGTGAAGAAACCCGAGACCATCAACTACCGCACCTACCGCCCCGAGCGCGACGGCCTGTTCTGCGAGCGGATCTTCGGGCCTGAGAAGGACTGGGAATGCTCCTGCGGCAAGTACCGCGGCATGAAGTACAAGGGAATGGTCTGCGACAAGTGCGGCGTGAAGGTGACCCACAGCCGCGTGCGCCGCAAGCGCATGGGCCACATCAACCTGGCGGCTCCCGTCGTCCACATCTGGTTCTTCAAGGCGATGCCCAGCCGTCTGGGCACCCTGCTCGACATGAAGACCAACCAGCTGGAAAAGGTGATCTATTTCCAGGACTACGTGATCGTGGACCCGAAGGACTCCGGCTTGAAGGAGCGTCAGGTCCTCAATGAGGAGGAGTACAAGAAAGCCCGCGCCCAGTACGGCGACTCCTTCGAAGCCGGCATGGGAGCCGAGGCGATCAAGCGCCTGCTGGAGCGTCTGGATCTGGTCGCCATCTCCGCCGACCTGCGCCAGCAACTGGGTGAGGAGATGCAGCGCGGCGACTCCAAGAGCCAGCAGAAACTCAAGGACCTTGTGAAGCGCCTGCGGGTGGTGGAAAGCCTGCGCGACTCCGGTCTGGGCGGCCCCGCCAACAAGCCCGAGTGGATGGTGCTGGACTGCATTCCTGTCATCCCGCCGGACCTGCGGCCCTTGGTGCTGCTCGACAGCGGCAACTTTGCCACCAGCGACCTGAATGACCTGTACCGCCGCATCATCAACCGCAACAACCGCCTCAAGAAGCTGGTGGACCTCAACGCCCCCGAGGTGATCATCCGCAACGAGAAGCGCATGCTTCAGCAGTCGGTGGACGCCCTCTTCGACAACGGCCGCTGCAAGCGTCCCGTCATGGGCACCTCCAACCGCGCCCTGAAGTCGCTGACCGACATGATCAAGGGCAAGCAGGGCCGCTTCCGCGAGAACCTGCTCGGCAAGCGCGTGGACTATTCGGCACGCTCGGTGATCGTGGTCGGCCCGGAGCTGAAGCTGCACCAGTGCGGCCTGCCCAAAAAGATCGCCCTGGAGCTATTCCAGCCGTTCATCATCCGCCGGCTGAAGGACCTGAAGCACGCCGACACCATCAAGTCGGCCAAGAAGATGCTGGAGCGCAAGGACGACCAGGTTTGGGACATCCTCGAGGAGGTTACCAAGTCGCACCCCGTGCTCCTCAACCGCGCGCCAACGCTGCACCGCATGGGCATCCAGGCCTTCGAGCCGGTGCTCATCGAAGGCAACGCGATCCGCATCCACCCGCTGGTGTGCAAGGGCTTCAACGCCGACTTCGACGGCGACCAGATGGCCGTCCACCTGCCGCTCTCGATCGAGGCGCAGGTCGAGGCCACCGTGCTGATGATGTCGACCAACAACATCTTCAGCCCCGCCAACGGCCAGCCCATCATCTCGCCCAGCCAGGACATCGTGATGGGGTGCTACTACCTCACCGCGGGCCGCGGCGAGCTGGGTGAATCCGGCGAGGCCGGCGAGGGCATGACCTTCGCCAACCCCAGCGAGGTGTTCGCGGCCTACGCCCAGAAGAAGCTGGGCGTCCACGCCCGCATCTATGTGCGCATGCCCGCCGGCAAGCGGTTCGTCACCGAGCACATGGTGCAGGACCGGCTGAAGATGGAAGAGGATGTGTGCAAGGACCGCGACCGCAAGCTCACGACCGTGGGCCGCGTGCTGTTCAACGACATCCTCGATGCGAAGATGCCCTTCTATGACCTGGCGCTCTCCAGCAAGCACCTCGCGCGCATCATTGCCGACTGTTACCAGATCCTGGGCCGCCGCGCCACGATCGAACTGCTCGACCGCATGAAGGTCCTCGGCTTCCGCGAGTCGACCCGGTCCGGTCTGAGCTTCGCCACCGACGACCTGCGCACCCCCGCCAACAAGACCAAGGTGCTGAACGACACCGACAAGGAGGTGTCGAAGTACCTGCGCCAGTTCGAGGATGGCGACATCACCGACCGCGAGCGTTACAACCGCAACATTGAACTGTGGACCAAGGCCCGTGACCAGATCACCCAGAAGATGATGAGCGAGCTCCGCGAGGAGAGGCGCAAGGACGAGACGGGTCATGTGCGGCCCTACCTGAACCCCATCTATCTGATGGCAACCTCGGGCGCCCGCGGCAGCATCGACCAGATCCGCCAGCTCGCCGGCATGCGCGGACTGATGTCGAAGCCGAACGGCACCATCATCGAGACGCCGATCAAGGCCTCCTTTAAGGAAGGTCTGAGCGTGCTGGAGTACTTCAGCTCCACGCACGGCGCCCGAAAGGGTCTGGCCGACACCGCACTGAAGACCGCCGACTCGGGTTACCTGACCCGCAAGCTGGCCGATGTGGCGCAAAATGTCGTGGTGACCATGTACGACTGCGGCACCACCCAGGGCATCACCAAGCAGGCCCTGATGAAGGGTGACGAGGTCGAGCGTCCGCTGTCCGAAATCCTGCGCGGGCGTGTCAGCCGCACCACCATCGTCCATCCCAAGACCGAAGAGGTCCTGGTGGACGAGAATGAAATCATCACCCCCGAAAAGGCCAAGGAGATCGACAAGCTGGGCGAGATCGGCCTCGACAAGGTGATGGTCCGCAGCCCCACCACTTGCACCGCCCCCCTGGGCATCTGCCGCATGTGCTACGGGCAGGATCTGGCCACGGGTTCATTGGTCGAGGAAGGCATGGCGGTGGGCATCATCGCCGCCCAGTCGATCGGCGAACCGGGCACCCAGCTCACCATGCGCACGTTTCACATCGGCGGCGTGGTGAAGCGCGAGGTGGGTGACAGTGACATCAAGATCCGCAAACCTGGAAAGATCGCCTTCCGCAACATCCGGTCGGTGGTCAAGGACGACAGCGGCGCGGACGAGGTGATCGTCCTGTCCCGTAACGGCGAAGTGTCGGTCATCGGACCCAAGGGCATCGCCCTGGAAACCTACTCCATCCCCTACGGCGCCGTGCTGCAGGTGAAGGACGGCCAGGATGTGGTGAAGGACGATGTGGCCTGCCGTTGGGACCCGCACATCATCCCCATCATTGCCGAGATTTCCGGCACCGTGCATTTTGAAGACATGCAGGAGGGCGTCACCCTGCGCCGCGAGCGCGACGAGGCCTCCGGCACCGAGCGCACCGTGATCATGGAGCATCGCGGCGACCTGCACCCGCAGATCATCGTGAAGCCCAAGGGCGACAAGGGCGAGCGCGCCGTGGCATACCTGCCTGAGAAGGCCTTCATCGAGGTTTCCGAGGGCGATGTGGTCCAGGCCGGCACGATTCTGGCCAAGATCACCCGCGAGGTTGCCGCCTCCCAGGACATCACCGGCGGTCTGCCCCGCGTGACGGAGATCTTCGAGGCCCGGCGGCCCCGCGATCCGGCCGTCATGTCGCAGGTGACCGGCTACGTGAAGTTCGACGAGAAGGGCAAGAAGCGCAACAAGCGCGTTGTCAACGTCGAGGAGACCGACGAGCGTGGCGACCGCACCGGCAAGGTGGCCCAGCACCTGATCCCGGCGGGCAAACACCTGAAGGTGCATGATGGCGACTTCGTGAAGGCCGGCGACGCTTTGGTCTACGGGCCGCTGATTCCTCACGACATTCTCGCCATCAACGGCGAGGAAGCCGTGCGCGCCTACCTTGTGCGCGAGGTGCAGAATGTCTACCGCGCCCAGCGCGTGGACATCGACGACAAGCACATCGAGGTGATCGTCGCCCAGATGCTCCGCAAGGTGAAGGTGGAGAACACCGGTGACACGGGCCTGATGTCCGGTTCGGTGATCGACAAGTTCGCCTTCCGCGCTGTCAACGAGCGCCTGCGCGACTGCGTGAAGATCAAGAACCAGAACGACTCCCGCTTCGAGAAGGGCAAGGTCATCACCAAAGCCCAATACGAGGAGGAGAAGTTGCGCATCGAGGAAGAAGGCGGCACCCCCGCCACCTGGGAGCGTCCCGTTCCCGCCGACTCCTCACCGCTGCTGCTGGGCATCACCAAGGCCTCGGTCCAGTCGGAAAGCTTCATCTCGGCCGCATCGTTCCAGGAAACCACCAAGGTGCTCACCGAGGCGGCTCTGGCCGGCAAGATCGACTATCTGGTCGGCCTGAAGGAGAATGTGATCCTGGGCCACCTGATTCCCGCGGGCACCGGTTTCACCCTGCATCAGCAGGCGTCGCTGCGGGTTGCCCAGGTTGAGGAAGAGGTCGCTGCCGAGGAAGTGGCCCCCACCAAGGCCTGATTGGGCGACGGCGAAGCCGCCTGAAAACTCAAAGGGCCCGGTCGATGCGTTCGACCGGGCCCTTTGCCATTCCACCGAAGATAACTCAATTTTTGGGCGATTTGGAGGCGGTGTTGATCCACGCCTCCCATTCCTTGCGCGTCTTCTCATCCAGCCTGGGCAGCGCCAGGCGGATCTGCTCCAGGGCCGGAGCCAGCTTGTCGAAACGCCCCAGGGATGAATTGCAGCGGATGGTTCCCCCCAGGGCTACCAATTGCCCCTGGCGCCCCTCCAACTTGGCCACCTGCTCCTCGAACAGTTGCAAGGCGTCGTTGTAGCGGCCCAGTTGAAACCACGTATCCGCCAGCAAAAGGGTCACCGAATCCATTTCCTCCTGGCTGAGCTGCGATTTCGCTTCCGGAATCTCCAGGGCCAACCGGATGTCGGTGTAGGTCGCCACGGCCCTTTCCAGCCAACGGCGATGCTCCGCCTGGAAGTGGGACCGGGTTTCCGCTGTGATTTGCTCGCCCGAGAGCGAGTTTTGGTGCTCCTGAAAAGCCAGATGGCGGTACGAGTCGGCCAACAGGAGCCGGGCCTTCAGGCTTTGCGGGTATTTCGGATACCTCTCGAGCGCCTCCTCCAGCCGGCGCATAACCATTTTCCAGTCGCGTCGCTGGAAGTAGAGCGACCCAAGCGTGTACAGCGACAACTCCTGGGCAATCGGGTCTGGATCCAGCCTTAAGACCTGAAGGTTGTGCTCAAGCGTTTCAGCCGCCACATCGAGGTTGCCTTTTCGCATCGCATCGGCGCCGATCTGGAAACGGGCACGGTAGGAAAATGGCGTGATGAATTTGATGCACTCCCGGTAGGCCGCTAGGGAATCCGCGTTCCGGTTCAACGCCGCCAGCGCCCCGCCCATCAGATACCAGGCCTCACCTGATTTGTCCGAATTGGGAGCGGCCCGCAAAAACCTGCTCAGCAATTCCACGGTTTGTCCGTAATCTTCCGCCTCATGGCTTTGTTTGGCCGCCAGCCAGAGGTGGGCTGACTGCTGGTTGGCATCCGGCAGGGATTCCGCCGTCCTGCTGTTTGCGGTAGCGGCCTCGAGAAACAGCTTGCGAGATTGCGCCAGCGCCTTGTCCTTGCCCCCGGCTTTTTCCCAGGCAGCCGGTTCGCGCAAGGCGCGCGCCTGGTTTTCATAAACCTGGGCCAACAAAATAGTGGCCCTGCTCGGCTCAGCAATGCCCATGTTCAGTTCAGCCAATGCCCTGGCTGATTGGTGGTGATTGCCCCGCATCCACAGTTCGAGGGTGCTTTCCAGGACCTGACGGGCCCTGTTCAGGTCTACTCCCTTGGCTCGCCATTTGGCGGGCGAATCGATCCCTTCCAATGCGGCCTGAAAATGGGCCAGGGCCTTGGCCAGGTCGGCATCGTTGGCCACATATTGGCCAAGCAATAAATGGGCCGGCCGGCTCGAATCACCCGGCGGAAATTCGAGAACTTTTTCAAACGCCTCCACAGCCTGAACAGGTTGATCGCTTTTCTGGTGGCACAACCCCAAGGAAAACCATGCCGTGGCCAGGACCTGCTGGTCGGTGGTGGTTTCCGAATCCAACAGGTTTTGCCAAGCCTCGCCGGCCTGGGACCAAAGCCCCTGCTCCTGATAACTCTGGGCCAACAACATCCCGGACCGGGCTCTGATATCGCCAGGAGCCCTGGCCCCCACCTTGTCCAACACCCTGCGCGCCTCTTCCGGCTGCTGCAAAGCAAGGTACAGTTCACCTGCTGCAAGCTGGGCCTGGGCCCGTTGGCCATCGGTCAACTGGCCCAAACCACGCAAGCGTTCATTGGCGGCCAAGGCGCCTTTCACATTCGCCGGTTGGGATGCCAAATGGCATTTGCCCAACAATTCCAGCGATTCGGCGGCCAAATCGGAGTCATCCGCAATCATCCCCAGGGCTTCTATGGCCCCGGGCACTTCTCCCGACTGAAACCGGGAGTACGCCAGGAGGAATTGTTTGCGGTCCCCATCGGCCCGATTTTCGGGTTCCCCCAAGGAGGCCAACTCTTCCTGCACCAATTTGATCCGACGCGCGCTTTCATCGGGGGGCAAAACCGTGACCCGGCGCAACCACCCCTCAGCCAACAACAGTTTGGCTTTTACCTGGATGGCCGGTCCCGGAGCCAAGGCGGCACTTTTTTCCGCCTCCTCCAGCCATTCGGTCATGTCATCAGGCTGCAGGGCCTCTAGCTGGGTGCGAAGCTGTGCGATGCGGCGAAGGGCGCCTGTCGGGCCAGTGAAAGGAAGCGGGCCGTACACAATGGATAAACCAAACACCAACACTCCCACCAGGAAAACGGGATAGGCCCACAGGGGCCCGTTAGGCTCCCGTGGCGCGCCGCGCTTTCCTTCTTGGAGACTGGCGCTCATGGCCCCTGGCTCCGAGGTGGTTTCTGTAAGGGTCCCAAGACATTGCCCCAAGCCTGCAATTTGCCCAAATTGGCACAACTGAGGCCGTCTTATCTGAAATTTCATTCGAAAATGGCTATGCGACAGCCATCCCGACAAGTCAAGGGCGGGTGAGCCTGTATGCCCGCCCTTCGAAGGACCATCCACCGATGGCCTTGGAAGCGCCAGTCCCGGGGCCTATAATCAGACAACAATGTCCCTATTCCCAAGCATGGATTCGACCGGGAGTAAACACAATGCAACGGATGCTGAGTGGATTGGTTTTAGGATTGGTTTGCCTGGCCCAGAAACCTGCAGGGGCATTGGCCCAGGACGCCGCCCCGGCCCAGCCGGCCAAACCGGCCGAAAAAGGTGTGATGCAGCAAAAGCTTGAAAGCTGCCAAAAGTTGCTGGAAGCTCTGGCCCTGAATGATCTGCCAAAAGCTGCTGACAAAGCCCAGGATTTGATCATCCTCAGCCAAAAGGCCGAGTGGAAGGTCGTTGCCACCCCGCGTTATAAAGAACTCAGCAACGAATTCCGTGCCGCCGCTGAAAATGTGGTCGAGCAGGCCAAGAACAAAAATTCCGATGGGGCCAACTTGGCCTATATCGATATTTCCATGCTGTGCTTCAAATGCCACAAGCACATGCGCGAAGTACGCATGACCCGCAAATGATCATGCAGGCCTTGATAGGACGGAACCCATGAGCAACTCCAGCGAAACAGGACCGCAAACAACGGCAGAGCTCCTGAAGGACGACCGTGCTCTTGTGACCACGCTCACCTTCATCTGGAGCGGCCTTTTTCTGATTGGTGTGGGCCTCTACACCGCGGTGGCGGTTTGGACCGCCACCCATCCGCTGGGGCACGGCTCCTGAATCAATCCCGCGCCACTGTGACCGGCTTGCCTTCGCGGGCGGACAGTGCCAACGCATCCATCACCCGCAAGGATTTGACCGCCTCGTAGGGATTGGGGGTGGCTGGCCGGTTGTGGAGAACGGCTTCGCTCAGGTGGTCGATCATGCAGGTGATCTGGTCATATCCCTCCACCGTGCAGAGGTCGGTTCCATCCGCGTGCTCGACCTCGAATTCTCCCCTGGGAGAGGGAAGCCACATCTTGGGTATGCGCACCACACCCTTCGCGCAGACCACTTCCATCCCCATGCGCAAGGGGGCATTGAATCCGCAGTCAAAACTGGCCACGCGCCCGTCCTCAAATTCCATCTGGCCGGTCATATCGATGTCCACGCCGTGCAGAAAGGTAGCATGGGCAAACACGCGCACCGGCTCGGCTCCCATGGCCCAACGAATTCCGTAAACGGGGTAACACCCCACATCCAGCAGGCTGCCGCCACCCATCTCCGGCTTGAGCCGGATGTTGTCGGGATCAATCGGATCCATGCGAAAGGTGAACGATCCGTGCACACGCTGAACCGGCCCGAGCAGGTTGGAATCCAGCAGTTTCCGCAGCCGCTCCGTGCGTGGATGATGGGGCCACATGAATCCGTCCATCAATCGCCCGTTGCGGGATTTGACCCACTCCACCAGTTCTAACGCCTCCCGGGCGGTAGGACACAACGGCTTCTCGCACAAAACGGTTTTGCCATGCTCGATGGCGGCCTTGGTCCATTGGGCGTGCAGGTGATTGGGGAGAGGGTTGTACACGACATCCACCTCGGGATGGCGCACCAGGTCCTCGTAGCTGCCGCAGGCGATGGGAATACCGGCGGCATCCGCGGCTTGGCGGGCGCGGGCCGTGTCACGGCTGGCCAGGGCCACGACTTTCGCATGTTTGGACTTTGCGAAAGCCGGCAGCAGGCGTTCATTGATTTTTGCCACGCCCAAAATGCCCCAGCGAACCGTTTTTGCCTGGCTCATCACATCGCTCCGTCCGCAAAAAACCTGAAATTCGACCAAACTGTCCAATCTACCCCGGCTTGGGAATCTCGTTAAACCACCGACAAACCGGGGCCGATCACATAGTCTGATGTAGTAGGACTTTAGCCTCCACGCTGGGCTGGGGCAATTGGACGGATTCCGGAGGGTACGCCTTCCGGAAACGACTGGAGTGCCGGAATGATCAGGATTCTCAGCGGCCGCGTTCACGTGACCTGCGAATTTCTAGACAAACATGTGGTTCCCCTGGTGGTGGAACCGGACGAGATGAAAAATCCCCGCATGGAAATAGGGGAAGGGGCAATCACCCTGAAGGGCGACTACCAGACGGGCATCATGCCCATCGGCATTCAGGTGGAGTTCAAGCCCTCAGCAGAGGAAGGCAAACTGATTGCCAATCTCGGCTCGGTGCGCCTGGTGACAGGGTTCAACGCACCGGCCATGGTGCGCCAGCTTCTGGTGGACCAGATGGAAGTGCGCGTGCAGGAGATGCCGGGCGCCCGCATGGATGGCGAACGCATCGAAATCGATCTGACCGCTTTCGCCCAAGGCCACAATGTGGACGTTTCAGGCCGCCTGGAGGCGGTTGATGTGCACGCCGGGCACATCGAATGTGTTTTCGGGCCCGGGCCCGTTTCCTGACTCCTTTTTCCTTGAAGACCTTATTGACCGCCGGGCCGGAAGAAATTCGGGAACCCGGAGGGGGCGATTGCTTGCCCCTGCTGCGGTGGAGCCGGGGGGACCGCCGGGGCAGGTTGGCCATAGGGCGAGGGGATCAGTTGTGTTGGAGCCGGTTGGCGGCTGGCGGGCTGGGCCGGCACAGTCTGGGTTCGGGGCTGGCTGACTGTGGCGGCTGGTGCCGCCTTGGCGTTCCCTTGGCCGCCGGAGGTGAGTTGCATCCCGGTTTTGCTCTCCAATTTGTTCACATAGGGCACAAGTTTGGGCGCGAAATTAGCCAGCCAGTTTTGGGGATGGATTTCAAAGCGTTTTGCGTCCAGGTAGGTGGCATACACCAGCAAGCCCAGAATCCCATAGGTGATCGAAGTCGCCACCAGCGAGGATGACCAAAGTTTGACCGCGCTCCCCGCGAACTGGTTCAGGTGGATGGTCAGGCCTTCCCAGTTCACCGCCCAGATTTCATCCAGAACCAAGTGCGTCAGCACACCGATGGCGGCGGCCACACCCAGAACAGCCCGATGGAAATGGCGCATGTCCTGATTCACGCCGGGAGCTTCCGCGGCGGCGGTCTGGCTGCCGGTCAGGTACACCACCAGTCCAAAAATGATCATGACTGGCACGCTGTGGAACATGCCGCGGTGCACGGTGAATTTACGGAACAACCTTTTCAGGCCAAAGCGTATGACCAGGTAAATACCCACCATGCAGGCGAAAACCTGCTCACTGGTGAGCCCCTCCTGTTCCAGCCGGTGGTACAAAAGAAGCGGGAAAAAGACACTGACCAGGTTGAACATTTCCCGCGCGGGAATGCCCGAATCGCTGTCCAGGTCGGGGATGGCACCCCCCAGGGCACAGTAAACCGCCACCGAGATGGCCGCGCCCCAGTCAAAGTCCAGCCAATAGATGCTGGCGATGCCGAGGATGGCACCAGTCGTGCTTGATGTGGTGAAGTGAACCGGAAAACTGGCCATGCGGGAATCCTTTCCCTGGATCAACCGGGGGCCGGCCTCCTGCCTGCCCCCTTAAGAACTAACCCGGGCTTCAGTCTGGAAGCTTCAAGCCAAGATTGGCCGCCAGGAAAGCCCATTGGTCGGCGATTTCCTCAATCTGCATGGCGGTGGGTTTGCCCGCCCCGTGCCCGGCCCGTGTTTCAATCCGAATCAGCACCGGAGCCGGTCCGGCCTGGCATTCCTGCAAGCGGGCGGCGAATTTGAAGCTGTGCCCGGGCACTACGCGGTCATCGGTGTCACCCGTGGTGACCAGGGTGGGCGGGTATTTCGTGCCGGGCTTCAGGTTGTGGTAGGGCGAATAAGCGAACAGGTACTTGAAATCAGGGGCATTGTCACTGGAGCCGTAATCATCCACCCAATAGCGCCCGGCGGTGAATTTCTGGAAGCGCAGCATGTCCATCACGCCCACGGCGGGCAGGCAGGCCCCGAACAGGTCGGGCCGCTGGACCAGCGCGGCTCCCACCAGCAGGCCGCCATTGCTGCCGCCCTGGATGCCCAAGTGGCGGGGGCTGGTGATTTTCTGGGCTATCAGGTACTCGGCTGCCCCGATGAAATCATCAAAGACATTCTGTTTGCGTTCCTTCGTGCCGGCCTTGTGCCATTCCTCGCCGTACTCACCACCACCGCGCAGGTTGGCCACCGCCAGCACGCCCCCCATTTCCATCCAGGCCAGCCGGCCCACGGAAAATCCCGGGGTCAGCGAGATGCTGAAACCGCCGTAGCCATACAGCAAGGTGGGGTTGGTCCCGTCCAGCTTCAGTCCCTTCTTGTGGGAAAGGAACATGGGAACCTTGGTCCCGTCCCTGCTGGTGTAAAAGACCTGGCGCGTCTCATACAGGTCGGGATCAAAATCCACCTTGGACTGGTGGATCAGTTCGCTTTTCTGGGTCTCCAGATCCAGCCGGTAGATCCGGCCGGGAGTGGCGAAACTGCTGAAAGAATAAAAGGTTTCCTTTTCTTCCAGCTTGCCGCCAAAGCCGCCGGCGGTGCCGATGCCGGGCAAATCCAACTTGCCCAGGTCCTTGCCCTGCAACGAAAACAGCTTCACCTGGGTGTAGGCGTCCTTGAGATAGGTGCAGACCACGCGCCCGCCCACCAGGTTGCACCCGTCCAGTTTCTCCTTGGTCTGGGGGACAATTTCCACCCAGTCGATAGCGCCCTGGGTGCAATCACCGCCCTTGCCCAGATCCACCTTCACCACACGCCCCATCGGCGCGCCCAGATTGCACTTGAAGTAGAGGGTGTCTCCCTCGTTGCCCGCAAAGTCCCACTCGTTTTCGAACTTGTCCACCAAGGGAACCAGCTTGAAATCCGGTTTGCGCAGGTCGGCCCACTCCACCCGGTAGCGGTGGTCGGTGCCGACATGGGTGATCATCAGAAGGTAGTTGCCGTCATCGGTGACAATGGTCTGGAAACCCCAGTCCGGGTGGTCGGGCGTGGCGTGGACCAGCGCGTCCTCCGATTGGGCCGTTCCCAACTTGTGGAAATAAACCTTCATGTTCAGGTTGAGTGCCTGGAACTTCTGGTCCGCCTTGGGCTCGCTGAACCGGCCGTAGTAGAAACCCGAGCCGTCCTTTTTCCAGGAGGGGGAGTTGAACTTCACCCACTTGATCTCGTCGGGCAACGGCTTCAAGGTGGCCAGGTCGAGCACACGCCAGGTCACCCAATCGCTTCCAGCTTCCGCGACGCCATAAGCCAGGTGCCTGCCATCGTCCGTAGGCCGCCAGCCAGCCAGGGCCACCGTGCCGTCCTTGCTCCATGTGTTGGGATCGAGAATCAGCTTGGGCTCAGAGGCGAGGGTTTCACGGGCATAGAGGACCGATTGGTTCTGAAGGCCGTCGTTGCGCACAAACCAGTATTTTCCACCCAGACGCGACGGGGCTGAAACCTTTTCATAGTTCCAGAGCTTGGTCAACCGGTCCTGGATGCGTTTGCGACCGGGCAGCTTTTCCAGGTAGGCGAAAGTCACCTTGTTCTCGTCGGCGACCCATTGCTTCACTTCGGCGGATTTTCGGACATCATCCTCCAGCCAGCGGTAGGGATCTTCCACCTTCTGGCCATGGAGTGTTTCAGCCGTGTCATCCTTGCGGGTCTTGGGATATTGCAACGCTTCTTCCGACATGAGGTTCCCCGTGAACAGACCGATGCAGGCGCAGCCAAGCCAACTGGTGAATCGCATGGTGGAAATCCCGTCGTGAGGCCCTTGATACGCCCGTCAACCCGGAACAGGCGCCTGAAAACATCCCGATGCAACCGCAAACAGAATAGCGTTGTACCATGGAGGGGTGTTGGCGGCTCAACGGCAACCGCCACCCCTGCGGAAGTCCCCGGCAGGAGGTTCGCCAGAAACTCCTAAATAAAAAAGACTTATGGCAAAACCCAAGCTTGCAATCACCGCCGACCTGCACTGGGGACTGCCCAAATGCCAGCCAGGCAACTTGGCCCTGATCCATGCTTTGCGTGAAAATCCCCCCGACCTGCTGCTCGTGGGGGGTGATCAGGGGGCGGACACCCACTTCACCGAGTGCCTGGATGCCCTCGCCACCATCGGCTGTCCAATTGGCCTGGTCGCCGGCAATCATGACATGTGGGTCCGGGCGGAGGATTCACGCGGAGATTCGTGGCGGGTTTTCAATCAACTGCTACCCGAGGAATGCCGCAAACGCGGGTTTCACAATCTTGACCAGGGGCCCTGGATCCTGCCCCAGTTTGATTTGGCCATCGTGGGTACCATGAATTGGTACGACCATTCCTGGGCGGCTGAGGAACTGGCCAACCGTTTCCCCAAGGATACCTGGCGACTGGAGCAGATGTGCTTCACCCGTGGCCGGCACAACGACCGAGTTTATGTCCGCTGGCCCGATGGCATGACCAACCACACGGTCACAAGCCTTTTGGCAACCCAACTGGCAAACCACCTTCAGTTTGCCATGGAAAAGGCGAGCCAGGTGGTGCTGATGACGCACCACCCCGCACTGCCCGAACTGGGTTTTCCGCCCTCGGCGCGTGAACCCGAACCCGATGGCACCCCCATGGATCACCTGCTTTGGGAAGCCTTCAGCGGCAACAGCATGGTGGAAAGCCTGATTCGATTGCATGCGGACCGGTTGTCCCTGGTGATCAGCGGCCACACCCATCGCTGGCGCTGCGGTACCCTGGGCAAGGCGCGTCTGGTGAATGTGGGGAGCGATTATCCGGTCAAAAACCTCATCCGGCTGGACGGTCTGGAGGGCGAGATGGAAGTGGAGCAGTTCGGGCCGGAGTAAAGACCTATCTGCCAACCTGCGATTCGCCCGGTAGGGCACCAACGCACCAACAATAAACCAAGCCTGATTTGGGACTGTCTATCCTTTCGATGCATCGAAAGGACCAAAACCATGCAAGGCTCACCCCTTGTCGCTAACCCGGACGCCGTGGCCCTGCTGGACTCATCCAGGGCCGAACCCGGCGAGACCTTGGCCCGTGGCATCTTTGCGGATTGGCTAGGCGAGAATGGCGCGCTGCTGCTGGCAAGCCTGCTCAAGCAGTCCCTGCGGAACCCGGGGCAGATTCACCATGCAACGACCAGGCAATTCGGCGGCGCCCCGGGTATTCGCCATGCGGTGGATGGTTGGTTTCTGGGCGGCAATCGCGAACTGCATGCCCTCGGGCAAAATCAGCCCGCCCCCTTTTTGCCCTGGGTCAGCGGGTTGCACCTCTCCGGTCGCGGTCTGGGTCCGGAAGCTCAGTCGGCAATCTTGCAGGCGCTGCCTTCGCTTTGGTCGCCATCTTGGCGAATCCTGTCTCTTTCCGATTTTTCGGTGGCCCCCAAACTGTTTGTCTCCGTGCTGGAGCGAGGATGGGCCAGGCAAATCACGCACATGCGTCTGGGCGGTCCGCTCGCGGGAAGCTTGGCCCTTGAGGCGGTCTGCCAACACGCCCAGGCTTTGCAAACCCTGGAACTGCAGTCAGCCTGGTGGCGGCATGACCCACCCCCTCGTTACGGCCCACGGCCGCACGGAATCAACCAGTTTCAGCCACCCCTCGACCTTTTCCAGACGGGCTTCCATTTCCCCGAAAAGTTCAAGCGCCTCAGCCTGGAAAACTACTCGCTTGCTGGCAAATCGTTGGCTGGCCTGCTCGATGCCGCATCCCGCAGGGACCTACGGCACCTGCACCTCAACCAATGCCATCTGCCAACCGAGGCTCTGGTGGTTATCAATCAATCCTCCATATGGCGCAGTCTGGAAACCCTCAACTTTATTGGCTGCCGTTTGCCCAAACAGCATCTGTCCAAAAACGAGGCTTCCCTCTCACCCATTCCCTGCAATCGCCTGCGCGGGCTCACCCTCCGGGCCTGCAGCCTGACCGGCGAATCCCTAGTGCGACTGGCGGACAGCGGTTGGCTGGCCGGACCGGTCCGGATTGATCTCTCCCAAAACAAACTGGAACAGCTCAACGATGGCCTGACAGGCCAGACGCTTCGCAGCGGCGAGGTGGAATCGCTGAATCTTGCCCATTGCGGCATCAACGCCAAGCAGTTGGAGCACTGGCTGAATCTGGGCCCTTGGGAGCGGCTGGGCCAATGGAACCTTTCCGCCAATCCTTTGGGCGACTCGGGCGCCAAAACCCTGGCACCGGGCACGCTCACGCCTTCCCTTGTTTCCCTGGATTTGACTGCCACCGGGTTGACCAGCCTGGGGTTGCAATATTTGGCTGCCGGCGCTTTGCTCCCCAGGGCCCAAAAAATCCACTTGAAAGGCAATGGCTTGGGCGAGGGGGAAGCATGGCCTCAATCTCTCCGCGACCTCCTCCGGCACCCGGCAATAGGTCAAATCCAACAGGTGCGACTCGATGGCATAGACGACTGGATTGAAACGGAAATTTCCCACCCGGAATGCCGGTTGAATGCAATCGCCCGGAAGGATTTGCTCCACCTGGTGGCCACCCGCAGGCAAGCCAGACGACGCCAGGAAGCCGGGGAAGAGTTACAAGGAAGGTCAAGGCAAAGCACCGGGCCGCAATTGAGCTAATGCCCGAGTGGCGGCCCGGCAACTCTGGAAAACAAAGCAACCGGATTGGGCTCGACAGCTATTTCAGCGGTGAATTCCCTTCAGGAACTCCGTTCGTGTCCAAAATCTGGAAATGATGGATTCCCGCCTTGCGGTCATCGGTGTGCTTCCAGACGATCCGCTTGTCGCGGGTCACCTCGGTCAGCTTGGTTTGGCCGGCCGAATTGTGATGGCTGGTGATCACGGTATTGCCGTTCTTCAGCCGCTGCACGCCACAGGCGTCATTGATGGGGCGCCCGGGCAGGTCGTCATTGGTCACCCGCCACACCTCTTTTCCCTTGGGATCCACCTCAATGACCAAATCACCCAAGGTGCAACCAATCAGCGTGTTGCCATCAGGCAGGCGAATCGCCGTGAACGGCATGTGGGGAGTTTTCACTTCCCAAACCACTTTGCCCTCGGGTGTGTATTCACGCACCACACGGTCCAGCAATTGGGGCACCAGATAATTCCCATTGGGCAACTTGCGGGACATCCGCGTCTGCAGGTGATGGTCTTTAGTCTGGGCCTGGAGTGGCACTTCCACCCGCACGGCACCGTCGCGGTCCACTTCCAACAGCCGGGGTTTGGCGCCCGCTTCACCCACCAGATAGCGGCCGCCTGGCAATGCCTGAACCGTGTTCACCTCGGACTGGGTTCCCTTGTATTCAAAAACAGTTTTTCCATCGCGCGTGACCTCCCGTGCGCCCCCACCCGGAAATCGTGCGCTTTTCGACAGGGCAAACAGGAGGTTGCCGTTTTCCAGAACCCAGCCATCCCGCGTGGATTCACCCAGGTCCCAGGTGGTCTTGCCGTCCGGTCCCACCAGGTAAGTTTGGCCACCGGTGGCCAAAAACGCATGGGTGACCTTTTCCTCGGCGCGGGCAATCGCACCTCCCGCGAGCATCAGGCAGGTGGTCGCAAACAGGCTGAAACTTTTCATGGAAATATCCGGCAAGGTGGGAGAAGACTATTCCAAAAACGCCCCGAGGGTATCAGCGGATAGTCGCATCCCCGTCCGGGTCGCGCAAGCAAGATGCCAGCGCCATCACACCCCATCCAACGGGCGCAACTTCTCCCCGCACTGGATGCACGAGTAATAGCCGGGCCTGCGGAGCATTCTTCGGTGGCGAATGATGGTCATCTGC
>DKBS01000098.1:21359-25707 GCA_002451275.1 Planctomycetaceae bacterium UBA6894
CGTGAACGAGCCGTGTCGTAGGTATGGCAACGATGGGCGGGCAAACCGAAAACATGCATGACCTGGCGCCATTCAGCCCCGTGCGGCCTCACCCGGTGTCCATGAACATGCCAGCAGATCAAATGGGCCAATTCATGGCCCACCGTTTGCCGCAGATATTGCTCCACATTCTCGCGAAACAGGGTCAGATTAACCCGGATGCAATTATCCCGCTGCAGCGCCTGCCCGGCGCACAGGCCGCGTAAATCAAAGCGCACCTGCGGAAAGGGGAACTCCCGCCCCCAGTGGTTTTCCGCCAACGCCAGCAGCTCAATCAGCCGCTGGTGCACGGCTTGAGGATCCACCGGTCCCGCGGGAGATTTTTGAGGCGCCGCGGAAGGGCTTCCCTCTCGCACTTGTGCTCTTGTAACACGCTCTTTCACGGCGTCATGCCCGGCGGAATCAACTGGATACGCCGCTTGTCACGCCCTTCCACCGGTTTGCCCACGCTGATGACCAAACTACCGTCCCGGGCAATCCCGTTGGCGTAATCGGGAACCCCCTTGGGATAAATGATTTCCGCCGATGCCTTGTCGGCCCGAACGCCATTGATGACCGGGGGACTGAAGGTGACCGTCACCTGGGGGATCTCTTCCACCTTGATGCGGGGCCCGTAAATCTCGACAAAGTTCGCCACCTTGCGCTGCAGCTTGAGATTTTCACCGGGAAATCGCAAGGCGCCAACGAACACGTTCTCATCCTTTTCATGGGAGTAAACAAAAGCCCCCACCCAGGTGTGGGGCTCCCCGTTCACCAATTCGCGGTCCATGCGGGTCAGGCGATAGGTGTAGGTGCCCTTGGACCACCCATACGGCCTGCGCACACTGACAAAATCTCCCTCATGCCCGGAGCTTTGGCACAAGCCACCCTCAGCGGGGCGGATTGCATCCAGGGACCGCTGACCCCACATGGAGAAAAGGAAGCCGGGGCCTATATTTCTTAATTTGCGATCTTTTTTAATATTCCCATCCGCCTGGGTCTGGATCCCCCCATAGAACATGGTTTTGTCCAGGTGCCCAAGCCCAATGGGAGCGATGTACAGGCGGGTGGCCTGCGGCAGTGAGTCACTGATGGCGACATCCACCGCCAGACTTTCGAAAGGCGTTTCCACGCCCAAGTCCCACCAGGTATCAGCCAGGTGCCAGGGCATGGCCTTGTAAGGATTGGCAGGCTGGGGGACATCCTCCGCCTGAATCTCCCACCCGCTCAAGAAAAGCAGACCAACGGCCAGCAGACGCATGGTCATTTTCCCGTCCCTTGGGATTCACCAATGCAAAAGGAGGCCGGGAAACCCGGCCTCCTGAAAGTCATCCACCCATCTGGCAATTAATATTCGAGGACGCGGGGCAACTTCTTGGCCGCGGCAATCCAGCCTGTCACCTCAGCCAATGTCGGCGTGCGGCGCGTTTTGCCTTTTTCCTTGTTGACCTTCGTGAGCGTTTGCAGCAGGTTGTCCGCTTTGCGGGTGGCCAGTTCCACCACCGTGTCCACTCCGGAGCTTTCCAGCAGGTCGGAATATTCCGAGCCGATGCCATCCACCCGGTACAGGTCCACGCGGTTGGCCAGCTTCAGGATGACCCCGTGGGAAATGCCGGTCTTGGCCGACAGTTCCTCACGCTTCTTGGGAGTCTTGCAGGCTGCCAACAACTTGTCGGTGTCCTTGATGCCCGCCTTGCGGAGTTGCTCCCCGCGAATTGGGCCAATACCTTCCACATCCTCGATCTGATAGTTGGCCATGTCAGCGTCTCCCAAGTCCTTGGATCAGCAGGAAATGCAAAAACCAGATACTTAGTAACCCGGCAAAGATGAGAACACAAGAGACATACCGCGCTGGGGTTGGGACTACAAAGCCGGACCGGCACAGGCTCTCAGACCATCCATGCAATGAAAAGATGGCGAATTTAATGAAAGATGACTGGGTTCACAGGCTTGCAGAATGGCTTCAGCCTGAATTTTCTGGAGGCCGAAAGGAACGGGAACCGATTCGTTCCCACCTTTTTCCGCCCAATCGCCCGCGGCAAATACCCCCGACGGGAATCGAACCCATAACCTGCGGAGTAGAAATCCGCTGCTCTATCCAGTTGAGCTACAGGGGCTTCAAAAGCAAAAACTCATACTAATCAGGCGGGGGACGGCCGCCAAGCAGGACTGCCTAACCCGGGAGCAGGGACTGGATCAGCTTCACCAGCCCCACATTGGCCAGCAAAACAGCCACAATCCCGCCCACCACCCCGCTGGTGGCAGCCCGCCCCACGCCCTCGGTCCCCTCCCCGGCGTGAATCCCGTGGTAACAGGCCATCAAACCCACCAGCCAGCCGAAGACCACCGTCTTGATCAGGGAGGGAATCAGGTCGCGCAACCGAATCACACGCCAGGCCTCCTCCCAAAACCGTGTGGAAGTGAGTCCGCCCGACAAGGATTCAGCCAATCCGGCCGCAACCAGGGCAGCCAGTGCGATCACGCCAGTCAAAAGAGGCAGGGCCAGCATCAGGGCCACCAAACGGGGTGCGACCAGCACCCGGGCTGGTTCCCGACCCAGCACACCCAAAGCATCCAGCTGTTCACTCACCCGCATGGCGGCCAGTTCAGCAGCCACACTGGCCCCCGATCTTCCCGCAGCCATTAAGCCTGCCGAAAGGGGTGCCAGTTCAACCACCACCGCCAATGCGAGCCCTTGCGGCAGGTACATGGCAGCCCCAGGACCAGCCACCCGCACCAAGGCATCGCGGACATGGATCCAGATGACAATGCCGATGGCAGTTCCAGCAACCAGGGCCAACGGCATGGCCTTGACCAGGGCTGACTCGATCGGGCCAGCTATCCAGGCAGGATGCTGAAAAACCCAGGGGATGCAACCCGTGGCCCGCCAGGCCAACTGGCCTACTTGTTGAATTGCCCGCCAGGCGTTTTGCAGGGAAGTCGTGGCGAAAACCCGGCTCATGCGACTGCTGTCACAGGTTTTTGACAGCACCAGGTCCAGTGGCGATCGGAACTGGCAAAGACGGTTGCGCCGTCCACCCCGAGACGCTCCACCAACTCGCGCATTTCCCCCACCGTGAGCGCGGCATGCAGGCTTTCGCCCAGCAGGCGGCGCGCCGTTTCAGACTCACCAACCGCGTAAGTATCCACCAACCGCTCGATCACAGATTGGGAACTGGGGCGAAAAAGGTCGCGCAGAAAAACCCACCCACCCGGAGCCAAGACGCGCCAGAGTTCCGACAAAGCTTGCCAGGGATCAGGAAGGTGGTGGATGAGGCTGTTGGAAACCACCAGCGGAAACGCGCCATCGGGATGGGGCAACCTTTGGGCTCTGGCCTGAACCAAACCAACCGCCGACTGACCAGCATCCGCAGCCACCTGTTTGGCTATCACCAGCATCGACCGGGCCGCATCGAGTGCCACCACAGGTGAGCGGGGAAACGCCGAACGCAGCAGCAACGGAATGAGCCCATTGCCTGCACCTAGATCCAGAATGGGGCCATGGATTCCGGAATGGGGAAGGGATTTTTTGACATCTCCCACGAAAAGTTCGTTCACCCGTTCGTGGTTCATCGCATGGTAGGCGGCGGCTTCGGACGGATTGTCCATCACCTCCGGTTCAAGCACCCGCTCTAGCACGCCTTCATTTCCGGATAGTGCAAGGTGGAGGCGGGGCTGAATCGGGAAAGCCCAAAACGCTGCCGCCGGAGTTTTTCACCCTGAAACTGATCCAGCAGGAAGTGCCTGTAGGCCAGATCGCTGGCACCCCGGGCATCCCAAAACGTGAGAACATGGGAGGTCACCGGGGAAAGATTGGCAACGCAGTCAAGCCACATAATACCGGCATCCTGTGTTAGATGCCGGGTTCTGGGGTGATGCCAAGCAATCTGGGTGGCCAAGCAGCCCTGGGGCGGCACCTTGCAGAAGCAACCACTTACCAGCAAAGGACTTGCAGATTCAAGCAGGCGAATGACCTGGTCAATTGCACCATCGGTCGCCCCCGGAAACCAGCGATGGTTCAGTTCGTCCATCACAGATTGGGGGGGGGCCATCACCAACATTGCCGGTTCTCCGGATTGTGCGGTAGATTCTACCTTCGAGGTAGCTAAAACGGAATACCAGCGTGGGAGAAAAATACCGTTTCGGCCACAAGCTTATACGGCCCAAGGAGAAACAATTTTCCGGCCTGGCCAGAGGGCCAACCTGCGCATATCTTTTGAAATAAAAAAAATATTGAAAGATTTGCCACCATAAAAAGAAAAACCCGCCGGGGGTGCGTGCCCCGGCGGGTCGGAACTTTCATGAAGAGACACAGATTCTGCGCCAAATC
>DKBS01000098.1:25997-49492 GCA_002451275.1 Planctomycetaceae bacterium UBA6894
CTGTCCCCGGGTCAATACCGGCTGTGTATTTTTTTCCGGTTGTTTGGAAAGTTTTCACCCCATCTTTACAAAACGAAACCCAGGCCTGTCGCGACCACCCTGCTTTTGTTTGTGTTGGCAAGGCTCGTAATTTGGGGAACAAATTACCCAGCAACCTCCGCTTCCTCTTTTCCTGATCCAAACCTTAAAGTAGCATGGACTTGTGATTACGACCGTTCGGTTGTCGGGTCACTCGGCGTTCATCTGGGTGTCGGCCAAAGCCATGGGCCCGTGGTTGCATCAGGCTGGCACACTGGGTGAATCATCAGGATCTCTACTTGAAGGAGGGGGGTATCATTCGTCCACCATTTGATCGCAGCGTTCCCGCACCGCAGGATCGCGGACATCGAGTCAATGACCAGATTCGTATTAGCCCAATCCGCCTGATCGGCGCGGAGGGTGAGCCTATCGGGGTGGTTCCCACATCCCAGGCAATGGACATGGCCCGAGAGGCCGGTTTGGACCTGGTTGAGGTCGCTCCCAACGAGCGCCCGCCAGTTTGCAAAATTCTCGACTACGGCAAATTCCGCTACGAGCAGTCCCGCAAGGCGAACCGTTCCAAGGTTCATCAGCAGAAACTGAAGGAAGTGCGCGTTCGCCCGAAGACCGGTGACCATGACGTGGAGGTCAAGGTCAACGCGGCGCGTAAATTCTTGGAGAACAAGGACAAGGTGCTAATCCTCGTCCAGTTCCGCGGCCGTGAGATGCAGCACTTGCAAGAGGGCAAAAAAGTCCTCGACATGGTGCTGGAGCGTTTGTCCGACATCGCCAAGGTGGAGCGCGGTGCCAGCATGGAAGGCAAACGCATGTCCGCCATGCTCGCTCCCAAGTAACAACGCGAGCCGGCAATCGACCTTTGATTTTCCCCGCGGGTCATGGGGCATCCCGCGGGGAAAATTTCGCGCGTCTGAAACCCCATCCCGCTGGATCGTTCGTTCACCCTTTTCGTGACGGACCCGCCCTCACCCGATTTTCTCTCCCCCCCGAGTTTTCGCATAGGAGCCACGCCATGGCCAAGCCTAAGCCCCAACGCCGCCAATTCATCGCCACCACGGCAGCAGCCACCTCCGCCATGGCACTGCCGGCGGCCAGTTACAACAAGGTGCTGGGCGCCAACGAACGGCTCGGCGTCGCTTTTATCGGCGTAGGCGGGCGCTGCCAGGCACACCTGAGCGTGGTGAAGGATCTGGCCAACAGCCGCAAGGATGTGGCCCCGGTCGCGGTGTGCGATGTGTGGGACGGCCATGCCGGAAAATACACCCGCATGAACGGCGGCGTGAAGGAGGAAAAGGTCTACAACCAGGGCCTGTACCCGTCCGCCAAGGTGGTGGGACTGAATCCCGACGACAAGAAGCATGTCACCAAGGACTACCGCCGGATCCTCGAACTGCCCGAAGTGGATGTGGTGTGCATCGCCACCCCGGACCACTGGCATGCCAAGATCAGCATCGACGCGGCCGAGGCCGGCAAGCATGTCTACTGCGAAAAGCCCATGGTGCGCACCATCGATGAGGCCCACGCCGTGGTCGACACCATGCAGAAAAAGAACCGCGTCATGACGGTGGGCGTGCAGTCGATGGCTGATCCGTCCTGGCGAATGGCCAACGCCGCCATCCGCTCGGGCCTCATCGGCCATGTCGCACAGGGCCAGACCAGCTATTACCGCAATTCCATCGAGGGCCAGTGGCGCTACTACCGCCTGTACCGCCAGATGAACCCCAAGACCATCGACTGGAACATGTTCCTGGGTAAGGATTTCAACATCTTCCCCGGGGTGCCGCTGGGCCCCGAAGTACCTTTTGACCGCGCCACCTTCGCGCAATGGCGCTGCTACTGGCCGTTTGGTGGCGGCATGTTCACCGACCTGTTCGTCCACCAAACCACCCACATGCTCGAGGCCATGGGTATCCGCTATCCCGGGCGTGTGGTGGGGTCAGGCGGCCTGTATCTCGAGTACGACGGTCGCGATGTGCCCGATGTGGCCACCATCGTCGCCGACTACAACGAGGGCTGCCAGTTGAGCATCAGCGCCACAATGATCAGTTCCTACCCCATCGAGGAGGTGATTCGCGGTCGTCTGGGCACCATCAAGTTTGTCAAAAATGGCTACCAGGTCATCCGTGACGATCCCGACAAGCGCGCCGGCATTCCCGCCCGCCTAGAGCAATCCATCCCCGGCGAACTGGTCGAATCCAAAACCGGGTTCGTGGACAAGAACGATGACACCAAGGCGCTGTGGAGCAATTTCCTCGACTGCGTCAAGAAGGGCGACCGGAACACCTGGAGCACCCCCGAGTTGGGCGCAGCCGCCTTCACCACAGTGGCCTTGGGCGTGCAAAGCTACCGCACGGGCAAGGTGATGTTCTGGGATCCGGAGTTGCGCAAGCCGGTGGAGGCCGATGGATCCTGGGCCGCCAAACTGGAGAAGCGCAGCAAGGAAAGGGGCAAGCCCAACCAGATCCAGGGGTGGGCCGGCGGTGACCGCGGCAGCGTGGTCATCCCCAACGATTACATGAAACTCGCGGGCCCCTGGACCGATGGCAACGATCCGGCTCCGGAAGGCGCGGGCGAATAATCCCGCCTGAACCATCAGCCAGTCAAACCCGGCAGGCCCGCTTGGCTTGCCGGGTTTTTCCGTTTCCACCATTCAGGCAAAACATGCCGATTGGTCGAAAAAGGGCCCGCCCTGCCTGTGGACAACCCGCCAATGGGGCCAATGAGGCTCCGGAGACAGGCCAATCCACCCGATGGAGAAAGGGCGGGGCCCCGAAGCTCCACCATGGATTGCCACCCTGTGACCAACACCAGCCGCAGCGCTTCGCCGCTTCACCGCATGGCCGCCCTCGTGGCGTTTGCGGCCTGCGTTTTCGCTGTGGGTTGCAGCCTCACGGAAAAAATTTCCCTCAAACCCTCCCCCGCCAAATCCCCAACTGCCGCAGGCCTTGATCCCAAGAGCCTGGTAGACCTTGGCACATTGTCCCAGGCGGACAACAAGGCCGGCTTGGACCTATCCGCCCTGCTCACCGAAGCCGAGGAGTTGCGCGCAAAAAAAATTGCCTGCGCCAAAGGCCCAAAACGCACCATGCTGGTCCTTTCGGGTGGTGGCAGTTACGGGGCGTTCCAGGCGGGAGTCTTGCGCGGCTGGGGCGACATGGGCTGCCGGCCGGAATTCGACGTGATCACTGGCGTGAGCACGGGGGCCCTGGTGGCCGCCATCACCTTCCCCGGCCCGGACATGGACACCATCAGCGAGGCGATCTTCACGTCCGTGTCCAACCGCGACATCTTCAAGAAACGCAACATCATCGTCGGGCTCACCCAGGGCTATGTCGCCGACACCAAGCCCTTGCGGGAACTGATCGACGCGATGGTCACCGATGAATACCTGGACCGCATCGCCGGCCAACACGCCATGGGTCGCCGGCTGTTTATCGGCACCACCAACCTGGAAACCCGCAGGCAGGTCATCTGGGACATGGGCAACATCGCCGTGAAACATCGCACCGATAAAAACTCAAAGAAACTTTTCCGCGATATCCTGCAGGCCTCCTCCGCCATTCCGGGCCTGTTCCCGCCCGTGAGCATCCCCATCGAGGTGGGCGGCAAGATCTACGAGGAGAAACATGTGGATGGCGGTGTCACCGCCGGCATTTTCCTGCGCCCCTTCGCGCTGAACCTCAACGGGCAAAAGGAAAGTCTGGCCGGCTCGGACATCTACATCCTGGTGGCCGGAAAGCTTTATGCTGACCCCGGTCCGGTGGGCAAGGATCTCATGTCCCTCGGCTCAAGCACTGTCGCCGCCCTGCTTTCCGGTCAGGTGCGTGACGAGCTGAGCGAGATCTTCGCCATCAGCGTGTTCCAGGGCATGCGTTTCCACCTGGGCGCGGTCCCCGATAATTACCCCACCACGATGAAATCGTCGGAGTTCGACAAAAAACAAATGCGGGAACTGTACGCGGAAGGCCGCAGATTGGGACAAACCGGGGCCCTCTGGCGCAACACCCCCCCCGGGACCAAACCCGGCGAACAGCCAGAGGTTCGGGGAAGCAATCACCTGTATCAAATGCCCGTCCAATCCACCGTTCCGGAGTGGGCCCGCTAGGCTCGGCTGCCTGCCCGGGTGATTCCAGCCTCCCGGCGTGTTAGGCTGAGTCCAGCAAGGGTGGACCCGGCGCATGCATCCCGTTTCCCGCAAAATCCTGCTGGCCCTGGGCTCAGCCTGGACGCTTCCCAACACGCTGCTGGGACTGACAGCCCTGGTTATCCTGATGCCTTTTGGCGCCCGGGCCCATGTCCTCCGTGGCGTTGTGGAAATTGCCGGCCCACCCGTCAAGATGCTGCTGAAAGCCTGCTTTGGTGGCGCCATCGGGGTAACCTTCGGCCAGACCGTCCTTTCCTGGAATGAAACGACCCACCGGCTGGCCCGTGAGCACGAGCGGGTGCATGTTCGCCAATACCTCCTGTGGGGGCCTTTTTTCCTGCCCGCCTACGGTCTGGCCTCCCTCTGGGTGTGGCTCAGGGGCCGGGATCCTTACCATGCCAACCCCTTTGAACGGCAGGCCTACGCCATCGCCTGCATTGAACATGACCCGGATGAATGGACCGACGAAGCGGAGGCCTGAGAATGCATTGGCTCGCCATGGTCTTTCTTGCCGCGGTTAACCAGCCCCATGCGGCTGGCCCCAACCGCCCTAACATCGTGGTGGTGATCACCGACGACCAGGGGTATGGCGATGTCTCCGCGCAAGGCAATCCCATCCTGAAAACCCCGCACCTGGACCGCTTGCGCCAGCAGAGCGCCAGTTGCTCCGATTTTCTCGTCTCGCCCACCTGCGCCCCCACCCGGTCCGCCCTGATGACCGGCCGTCACGAGTTCAAAAATGGCGTGACCCACACGATCCTGGAGCGCGAACGGCTGACCCTTTCGGCCATCACCGTCCCGCAGGTATTGCGCGGCGCAGGCTACACCACCGGGATCTTTGGCAAGTGGCACCTGGGTGATGAGGATGCCTACCTGCCTGACAAGCGTGGCTTTGAAAAAGTCTGCATCCACGGGGCTGGTGGAATTGGCCAAACCTACCCGGGTAGTTGCGGCGACGCTCCGGGAAACCAATACACCGACCCGGCGCTGTGGTGTGACGGCGCCTTCGTGAAGGAAAAGGGCTACTGCACCGACATCTTTTTCCAACGCGCCATCCGCTGGATGGATCAGGTGGCGGATCAGAAGCCCTTTTTCTGCTGGATCGCCACCAACGCGCCCCATCAGCCGCTGCAGGTGCGTCCCGAGGACGAGGCGCGTTACGCGGGAAAGGCCACCACGGAACAGGCGAAGTTTTTCGGCATGGTGGCGAACATCGATGACAATATCGGCCGGCTGACAGCTTTTCTCGAAACCAGGGGCCTGCACGAAAACACCCTGGTGCTTTTCCTGACCGACAATGGCGGAACCGTCGGTGTGCCCGTCTTCAATGACGGGATGCGCGGAGCCAAGGGAAGTGTCTGGCGTGGAGGCACCCGGGGATGCGCCTTCTGGCGCCTTCCCGGCGTGGTTTCCCCGGGAGACCTCCCGCAGTTCACCGCCCACATCGATGTGGCGCCCACTCTCCTCGAACTGGCAGGCGTTTCAACCCCGCCTCCCATGCGAAGGCAAATCGAGGGGCGCAGTTTGGCCCCCTTGCTCAAGGACAGGAAAAGCACCTGGGAAAACCGCTTGCTGGTCAGCCATCTCGGGCGCTGGCCAACCGGAAAAGCCAACGCATACGCCAGGCGGGCCACCGCGGTCCGGGACGCGCGCTGGAAACTGGTCCAGCCGCACATGAACCAGGACGCCCCCTGGCAATTTTTCGATCTGGAGACCGATCCCGGCGAGGTTAACGACATCGCCATCCATCACCCGGATCGCGTGAAAACCATGTCTGATTTTCACGCAGCGTGGTGGGCCTCGGTGCGCCCCATGCTGGTCAACGAGGAGGTGAAAGGGTCTGCCATCAATCCATTCAAGGATCGCTACTGGAAGCAGTTCCCGGCTGAGAAACCCGCAGCAATTCCCTGAGCAACGCCTCACCCAGGGCACCCGCCTCGGGCGGCAGCAAGATAGGGCCCGGTTCACCCGCCTTCAACTCCCTGCACTGGTCCAGCCAGGCATCGCGGTTCATCGCACCGGTGGCCCCGGTCAGCCAGCTTTCCAGAAGCGGGACCAACCCGGCAACCCGGGACAACTCGCCGGTGGGGATGGACCGCCAGTGGCCCAATGCGCCCGCAACATGGTGCTCCACTGCTCGGGCGTTGCGGGTTCTGGCCTTCACCAGGGCGGCGGCCAGACGGATCAATCCCTGCAGCCAGGAACGGCTGGATCCATCCGCATGGCGCCACAAGTGTTCCCAGACCTCGTGGGCTTCCCACGGGTAACCATGGGTCAAAAGGTCCCAACCATGCCAGAAGAGAGTCCCCTCCCAAGTCTCCAAGGGAGGATGCGCGGCGTGGGGCGGATTGGCTTCGCCCGGGGTGAAGGCCCTGCAGGGAAGGGGCATGGATGGTGCAAACAGGAATTCGCCGTCCTCGGCGCTCATTTGACCCGCGCGAATACCAGGGTCAGGTCATCACGCTGCACCCGCCCCCCGGCATGGTGACGAAGGGCCCGCACCACCTTGTCCATCACCTTGTCGCTGCCCGGATCAGTCAGTGCCAGGGCGTGGTCGAGGCCGTTGAGACCGAATGGCTTACCCTCGGGTGATTCCAAGTCCGTCACACCATCGGTGTACAGCACCAGCAGGTCGCCTTGGGCCAACGCCACCTGAGACTCGCCATACCGTTCGTGCCGGTCCAGGCCCAGGGGCAGTCCGTCCGCCATGTCCAGCACACGCCTGCGCCAACCATCCGGGCTCTGCAAAAGCAACCGGGGCGGAGGATGACCGGCCAGCGCAAACCGCAGGGTTCGGGTGACCGGTTGGTACACCCCGTAAAACGCCGTGACGAAGGTGTCCAGCGCCGAGTTGCACTGCTCGGTCAAATGCCGGTTGAGATAAGAGAGGAAGGCCCCCGGCGCCCTTTCCTCCTGCGGGCAAACGTGGGCCAGCGTGTGCACAATAGCCATCAGCGAAGTGGCTGAAGCGCCACTGCCCGAAACATCCGCCACCAGGATGCCCAAGGTGCCATCGGGATAGCTGAAAAAATCGTGGTAGTCGCCACCCGCCCGGCGGGCGGTCTGGTGGTGCCGTTCCAGAGCCAGGGAGGAAACGACCGGCACCCGCGCGGGAAGCATGGAGGCTTGCACCTTTTCCATGCGCCGCAGTTCGAAATCAAGCTCCTGCACAGACTGTTCCAGCTGCCTTGCCAGGATCAGATTGTGGCTGGCCCGACCGTACAAGTTGCCGGTCAGCACCAAATCCGGCAACTTTTCCGGATCAAACCCCTTGGGCGATTTGCTCAAAAGGGCGACCAACACCAGGGCGCGTCCCTGGTCATACATCGGGATGGCGGCAAGCGACTGGAACCCCTGCAGATGTTCGTAGGCGGGGTCATTCCTGTCCACCTGCAGGTTGTCGATGATGCGCGGCTCGTTGCCGTAGAGCAGTTCGCCCATGATGCCGCCGGTCACCACGGGTAAACGATCCCGATTCAACCAGGGGTCGATCTCCTCTTTCCACCTGCTGGAACGGGTCACCCTGTAATGGGGGGTGGGCAAATCGCGCCGACTCACCGCCACCAACCCATCGTTGGGAAGCAATTGGCGCAGGTGACGCAGATAAACCTTCGCCATGCTCTGCGGGTCAGTCTGGCGACTGAGTTCCCGCATGGTTTCTGTCACCAGAGTCAGGCGTTCCCGCAGGGGAAGCAACTGCAGTGCCCCCGCGAGGGGATTCCCAAGCGGTTGGAACTGCGGCGGAAGAGGATCCTGGGCATCAGGTGGCGGGGAGGCCATGAAAAATCCTGCTCAGGGTTTGGGCGAATCGGATCAGCCAATCCAGGCGGCACCCAGTCACCCGCCAAACCCCCCACGGGTTTGGCTATATCCCTTGTTGTACGGATAAAGGCTTCGCCGACGATGGGGCGGTGCCACCCTTTCAGGGAGCTCGACGATCAGCCGGCAAAATGCCGTAAACCCTTAGCCGCGACGGGGATCAATCGCAGGTCGGGCGCCCAGAGGATTTCGGCGCCACCGGCGGCAGCAGGAAGGACACAGGTCAAAAACGGCATGATGCCCGGCGGGTTCCACCGGGGCGGGTTCCCCGTGGGGCAGGCCCCGCAACAGCCGGCTCACTGCCCCCAGGTTGTCCGCGGAAAAATCGTCGGCCACCAAGGCGCGATCCTTGTTGGCCAATCGAACTTCCACCCGCATCTCGTAACGGGATTCATCGCGTTCCATTTGCCGGCCACACAGATCGCACTGGCATGTCAACATAAAAGCGTTTCCGCAACCCTGAAGATATCCGGATGGCGGCGTGATATCGCGCGCCGTGACCACCTATCATCTAGTGCAACGGAAACAAGGGTTCGCTGTCAAGCAAAAAGCCCATCGCGCATCTGGAAAAAAGGTCGGCACAGTCCGCCCTCTTTCCTTGGGAAACCGCGACGACGCATTGAAGATCGCGATAAGCCGTTAATCTGTGGTCCGGCGCGCGGACGCCTGAAAGGGAACGGGTGTTTCAATTGATTTCAGAGACGATTTCCAAGTATCTGGGCCTGATTCGCTTCAGCCACACGCTCTTCGCGCTGCCGTTTGCCCTTTCGGCGGCAACGCTCGCCTGGGGCCGGCACGGGTTTTCCTGGGTGAACCTGCTGGGCATCCTGGCATGCATGGTCACAGCCCGCAGCGCGGCCATGGCCTTCAACCGTCTGGTGGACCGCGACATCGATGCCCTGAATCCGCGCACCGCCGGCAGGCACATTCCGGCTGGCCTCCTGTCGGTGCGGGCTGTTGCCGTTTTTTTCTGGGTTTCCTGCGTCCTGTTCGTGGCAAGTTCGGCGATTTTTCTACGCGAACAAAACCCCGTGCCGCTGATTTTCTCGGTCCCGTTGCTGGTTTTCCTGTGCGGCTACAGCATGGCCAAGCGGTTCACCTCGCTGGCGCACTTCTGGCTTGGTCTGGCCCTGGGGCTTGCCCCGCTCGGCGCCTGGATCGCCATCCGGGGCTGGGCCACCCTGGCGGAATTGCCGGTGCCCTGCTTTTTGGGTCTGGCGGTCATGTTCTGGGTAGCGGGATTCGACATCCTCTACGCCACCCAGGATGCCGACTTCGACAAGAAAGCCGGATTGCACAGCATCCCCGCCCGGCTTGGTATTCGCGGGGCTCTTCGCCTGGCACGGGCCTGCCACAGCATCATGATGGCCTGGCTGGTGCCTCTTTACTGGTTGGCGAGCGACCTGCTGGGCCTTCCTTACCTGGCTGCCCTGGCTGGAGTTGCCGTGCTTTTGGCAGTGGAGCATGCGCTGGTCAAGGAAAACGACCTCAGTCGCATGAACGCGGCCTTCTTCACGGTGAACGCGGTCGTGGGCATCGGTCTGTGGCTCATCATCCTCGAGGAGGTTCTCCGCAACACCGGTTGGCTTTGGACCTGACCGGTCACTTTTTGCCTAGGGACCGTATCCATTCGGTGATCAGCTTCACGCCTTCCTCATCCGGTACATGGCTCGCCAATGGCGGCATCTGGCCGGTTCCCCGGGTGGACATGCGTTTCAGAAGGACCGACCGTTCCGGCGCCCCGGGCGCAACCAACCGGGCATCCGGCAGATCAAAAGTCCCGTGCGTCGGGGTTTCGTCCACCAGTTTCATTTGGTCCAGGGCGGTGGTGAATTCCAGGTTGATGCGGGAATTACCGCCCCCTGCCTCCTGATGGCATGCCGAGCAATTGCTGTGCAGCCAACTGCGTGCCCGCAAGCCCAGTTCTCGGCTTTTGTCGCGCGGGTCCACCAGCGCCGGCTGGTTCAGCGTGGGCAGCAATCCCGCCCCATCCACCGCCCGCTGGTCGGCCTGCGGTCCCGCATTCTTCTCCCAGTCTGACAAGGCCTGATCCTTCAAACCTTGGGCAACCCCAAGCGCCTTGACCTCCCTGCCCAGCGTCTGGCGGTAGTCCCCTTCCCCCGCCAAAATCCCCAGGGCGCCCAAGACCTGCAATTGGTTGCTTTGTCCCGGCGGGTAATCGGCAAGCGTGTTGGCCTGGAGAGTGCAAAGGCCCAGCGTGAAATTGGCAGCCCGGGTGTGGCACACCATGCATTCGGCGCGGCTGGGATATCGCCATTTCTGTCGCACCGGCAGGCCGGAGGCAGCCCTGTGGGTTATTTCCCGGTCAGCCCCATCCGCTCCCACCAAGGTCGCGGTCTGGCCACCCTGATCCCACTGGTAAGTATACCCGGCCCATTCGTTTTGCTGCTTCACCAGCAGCCGGGTCTCGATCCAAAGTTTTTCAAGCGGCCTGGCCGCATCGGGCTGGGTGGCGAAGCTTTTGATGATCACTGTGCCATCGGGAAAATTCCACCCACCCTTGCCGGTCATGGCTATCCTGCTGACCGGCTTTCCATCCGGTCCGGCCAGCAGCGCGATGAAGCGCTCTTTCAGTACCCCGTCTGACCAAAACGGGGCGTTCACCTGGTAGGGCACCACCCCGGGGGCTACCCGGTGCCCGGGCACCGAGGTGAAGAGCCCCGTGTCCTTGAGGTCCAAAGGAAACGGCCGTGTCGGACTGCCGGCCGGGCGCTTCTCCAGGGTATATAGCCCGCCCTGGGCATTGTGATCGCACAGGATCAGGTCCCCCCGGGTGTTGAACCCGAAGGCAGTGATCTGAAACGGTGTGTCCACCAGTTCCCGATGCCACACCGGCTTGTTGCCATCGTGTTTCATCCCCCACACCCGCCCCGTCGAGTAATCGCCATACACGTAGGTGCCTGCCAGGTCCGCCAGGTCTTTGTTGTCGGGAGGAATCACGACGCCGCCTGTCAGCGAACGGAACTGCGCGTGATGGTGTTCGATGGTGGGCAAGCGGATGGGGGTGGGGCCCGGTTGGCGGTTGGTCAGGAAGGGGGCGCTGCCCTCGCGCACACTCCAGCCGTAATTGGCCCCCGGCTGGATGAGGTAGGCTTGCTCGTACATATCCTGGCCATTGTTGCCCACCCAGATCTGGCCGGTTGTTCTGTCGGCGCAAATCCTCCACGGGTTGCGCAACCCGTAGGCATAGGTCTCCGGGGCGAACCGCTTGTCGGACACGAACGGATTGTCGGCAGGAACCGCGTAGCCTTTGCCCTCCGGCGCGCCATCCACATCCAGACGCAACAACTTGGCCTGCAGGGTGTCGGTCCGCTGGCCCATTTCATCGTTGTCGGAGTCGGCAGTGCCGTCGCCTGTGGTCACCAACAACTTGCCATCCGGCGCGAAACACAAGGCCGCCCCGTTGTGCCCGTCCGATTCCCACTCCAAAACGGTTTGCGTGGAAGCATGGTCCAGCTCCAAGGGAAACACCCGGGAAACCGTGTGGCGCGTGACGCGTGACGCTTTGCCCTTCTTTTTGCCGCCTTGCAGAGGCCCATTCCAACCCACATACACAAAGGGTCGCTTGGGGAACTGTGGATGAAAGGCCAAATCGTAGGCGGTCCCGCCCTGGGGTGTGGTCCAGATCTTTCGCTGTTCGGGCCTGGTTGCGGAATCCGGACGGTCAGGAACCACCGACAGGACCGTGGGGCCATAGGGCGCATCCTGATGAATCACCAGCAATTGCGCCTGGGGGCCAGGGGCTCCGGGAACCGGCTTGGCCATGATGGGAAACGCCGGGCTGTAACCGCCATACAACCGCCTGGGGCGGTAGGGTGACGGAGGCTCGGGCGCGCCTGACAAAGCCGAGGTGTCCAACGCGACTTGCCTCAACCCGCTCAAACCCGCGGGATCAGGCCCCTCGAATTGGAGCCTGGGGTAGTCATCCGTCTGGTGAAAAAAAGCAGTGATTTTCTTGTCGTGCAAGGGAGCCAGACAGCTTACCTGGACATCTCCGGCCTGCGAACGGTCCACCAGGCCGATGTTCACCCTCCAGGCCTCGCCGGGTTTGGGCCGCCCTCCGGCGCGGGCCACATCGGTCCAGGGAACCATGGCCTCCAGCGTGTAGCCTTTCCCCTCGCCCAAAACCGCCCCGCACCGGGCTCCGAAACCTTGTCTTTGGAGGACAGCCTGCTCGGGTGTCGATTCCAGGCGGGCCTTGGCATTCGGAAAAAAGCGGGCATGCACCGACCCATGGGGCGTGAACACCCATTGGAAATAGCCGGGCCTGTCATCCGTCGGCTTCAGGAACAACTCCACCGCATCGCCCAGCCACGGGCGCGCCGGGTCAGGACTGGCCACCACCTCCGTGTCGGGGATTTCCGCCAGAAGGTAGAGATGATCCTCATTCCATAAAAGCTTGCATCGGGCCCCCGTTCTTTCCCGGCCTTTTTCCCTCAACCATGGCTGGGCAAACGGTCCCAGAAAAGCTCCCTGGGCCCAGGCAGGCTCCACCGCTTTTCCGTCCACCTCCAGCCGGGCCGCTGTGTACCGGCATGCCAGGGGGACCGGTGTCGGCATGGTTTCCTTGGGGGGGAACACTTCACCCAGTGCCGGAACGCCGGAAAAAAACGCCAGTAGGATGGCCTGAAGGCTGCACCGCCTTGGCATGGGCACTCTCCAAACCATTCAAGAACCTCACACAAACAGTCCAAAGATGTCGAAATCTTAACCGTTGGCAGGTTTCCCCTCCAACCAGTACCCAAAACACCCGGTTCCGCTGGATTTTCACCTGCCTGTGCCCTAAACCGTTGTTTTGCCTGTTCCCTGGACAGATCAATGCCCCTGTTGCCTGAAAAACCGTTCGCGGCCTCAGCCTGGATGCTGACCGGCAGCCTGGTGTTCAGCTTCATGGGTTTCTTCACCACCCTTTTGAGTGATCAGGTTTCCTGGCAGGTGGTCGCGCTGGCCCGAAGCGCCCTGGCCTTTGCCTTTGCGCTCATTTTGGCGCTGTTGGCCCGGGCGCGCCTAGTTTTGCACGATTCGTGGTTCCTTTGGCAACGCAGCATCGCCGGATCCATCAGCCTGGTGTGCACTTTCCATGCGCTCACCAACCTGCCGCTGTCCGAGGTGCTGATGGTCACCAACACCTACCCGGTCTGGTTGGCCATGATCTCCTGGCCAATGCTTGGCGATAAACCCGGCTGGCAGGTGTGGGTTTCCGCGCTGCTGGGCGTGACGGGCGTGGCCCTGGTCAAGCAACCGTGGGCCGGCGAGGGCTGGTCCCTCAACTGGCTGCCCCTGCTCACCAGCTTCATCGCGGCATGGGCCACCGCCTTCGCCATGATCGGCCTCAACCAATTGAAACACCTCGACACCCGTTCCGTGGTGGTTCATTTCTCGGGCGTGGCCTGCGTGTTCAGTTCGGTCGCGTTGCTGTTTTTGCCCGCGCAGTTTCAGGCTGCCAACGCGCTGGAAGGTTCGGCCCCCTGGCTGCTGCTTGGCGTGGGCCTCACAGCCACCGCCGGCCAGATATGCCTAACCAAGGCGTTCACAGGGGGTCGGGCGGCAGTGGTTTCGGTCATTGGGCTCAGCCAGGTGCTGTTCGGCGCCCTCCTGGAGGGGATATGGACAGGCCGGTGGCTCAATCCCCTGGGGTGGACCGGGCTGGCCCTGGTGACCTTCAGCACCGGGTGGGTGTTGCTGCGACAGGGCTATTTCCAGCGGAAAAGTGCCGCCAAACCGGAACTTGCGTCACCCGGGCAAAATTAACAATTCGTCAGCCACAAACGGCTTGCTCCCGGCGGGGATCTGCGTCTATAGACCTCCCCGCTCATGAGGCGAGAGGAGCCCTGTTTCCATGGTCGAGGAAAGTATTGTCGAGTTATCGGGGCAAGTGGCCGGGGGCGTGCTGAATTGGCAAACCCTGCTCCCGCTGGTCATCTTTTTCGCGGAAATGATGGTGGTGACCCTGGCGACCATCCGCATCATTTTCGTGGCCCGCGGCAAACGCACCCTAGCAGCGATTCTGGGATTTTTTGAAATTTCCATCTGGCTGTTCGCCATCGGGCATGTGATGAGCAACCTGTCCAACCCGCTGTGCACCATTGCCTTCGCCGCGGGATTCACCTTGGGCAATTACCTGGGCATCACCCTGGAAAACAAACTGGCCATCGGAACCCTGGGTGTCAGCATCTTTGCCCGGGGCGATGCCAAGCCCCTGTTGAACCTCCTGCGCGAGCACGGCTTTGGCGTGACAAGGGTCCAGGCGGAGGGCTCGACAGGCCCCGTTCAGGTGGTCACCACCATCATCCCGCGCCGGGAACGGAATCGCGTGGAGCGTCTGATCGAGAGGGTGGCGCCCGGCCAGTTTTTCGTGGTGGACGAAGTGCAGGAAACGGTGAGCGGCATCTTCCCGCGGGGCGGGATGGCCAGCCGGGGTTACACCCACACCGAGCCAGCCAGCCCGGTCCCCGTGAAGGGTGTCGCCTGACCCGTTTTTTCCGTTAACCTAAAGTCCATTGGATCCAGCCGGCGCCGAAAACGCCGGCTGCACTGTTTCCGTGGAGTCATCCACATGAGCCGGGGTTAAACCATGGGCAAGATCGCCGTCCTGTACGACTCACTTTCTGGCAACACGCAAAAGATGGCCGAACTGGTGGCCGAGGGGGCCCGCCGTCTGGAAGGCATGGAGGTGCGCGTGGTGAGCATATCCGAGGCGGATGCCGCCGAGGTTGCCCGCAAGGCCGATGGCATCGCCCTGGGAAGCCCCTGCAATCTGGGCGTGATGAGTTGGCGCTTGAAGCGGTTTTGGGATGAGCAGATGGAACCTTACTGGATGAGCCTCGACGGCAAGATCGGCTGCGCCTTCAGTTCGGCGGGAGCGTGGGGTGGCGGTAGCGAGATCACCTGCCAGGCCCTGAACACGATCCTGATGAATTTCGGTTTCCTCACCTTCGGCCTGACAGACTATGTCAGCAAGACAGCCAGCGCCCACTACGGCGCCATCGCCGTGCGTGAACCGCGCGATGAGGAGGTCAAGGAATCCTGCCGGAAGCTGGGTGAGCGCCTCGCGGAGTGGGTGGGCGCGTACATTGACCGCAATCCCGGCCTGCACCCGCTGGTGCGCGAACCCGGGCGCAAGCGTCCGGGGGCCTGAAAACGGCTCATGCCGCGGGCCGCGTCAAACGGCCCGCGCGCAACCAACCTCCCTGAAGCACCGCTTCAAAATGGTCGCGGTTTTCCAGCAGCGACACATCCTTCAGCACATCGCCCTTGACCACCAGCAGGTCGGCCAGCTTGCCGGCCTCGACGGTGCCGATTTCCCCCTGCCATCCCAGTATTTCCGCGCCGGTGCGCGTGGCGGCAATCAGCGCCTCGGCCGGGGTGAATCCCACATCCTTCACGAAAAAGGTGATCTCCTTGGCGTAGTCGCCGTGCGGATTCCACGCGAAACCGTAGTCGCCTCCCAAGGCGACAGGGCCGCCCGCGCGCAGGTAGCGCAGGGCGCTTGCCTTGCCGCCATCCAATGTCTCCTGGTGACCGTCGATCACCTTTTGCGGCATGCCGAATCGGGGCCCGTGCTCGACGCTGGCCTTTTCGAAGTAAAGCGCCGGCACCATGGGAACCCTGCGGGCCAGCATCATCTCGATCGCCTCGTCATCGAGGAAAGTGCCGTGTTCCACCGCGTCATACCCGGCCCGCACCGCGTTTTTGATCCCCTCGGTGGCCCGACAGTGTCCGGTCACCTTGAGGCCATGGTTGTGCGCGGTCCGCACCACCGCCTCCATCTCGGCGGCGGTCATGCACAGGGTATGGTGGTCGTTGGTGTCGGGAGCCGCGGCATCGCCGGTGGGGTAGGTCTTCACCCACTCCACACCGTCTTTCACCAGCTTGCGCACGGCGGAACGCGCCTCATCCGGCCCGTTGACCAGCAGCACCAGCCCCTCCATGCCGATCTTGCGGAACTCCGGATTCCAGTCCATCAGCCCGCCAGCCCCGCAAATCTCGCGGCCGCTGGCGGCCAATCGGGGCCCCGGACAAATACCCTCATTGATCCCCTTCTTCAGCCACACGTCTATGTTGAAAAGGCTGCCGCCGGACCGGGCCGAGGTGTAACCGCATTCCAAAGCCAGCCTGGCGTTTGCTGCGGCCAAAAGGGTCACGTATTCCACCGGATATTTGATGTCCAGGTCTTCCAAGGCGGCCACATTGAAATAAGTGGGGTGAAAATGCGCCTCCACCAACCCGGGAAGCACGGTGCAGCCGGTCGCGTCAATGCGGCGGGCGTCCGGTGGAACGGCCAGGGCTGCAGGGCCGGGTGGACCGGCATGGACGATTCGCCCGTCGCGCACCACCACGGTGGCTCCCGGAACAGGGGGTTTGCCGGTGGCGTCAAAAAGGGTGCCGTTCTCGATCACCAACCAACCGGGAGCGGTTTGCATCTGCATGGGGGAAATCCATCCGTGGTGGTTCTACAGGCGGGAAGGCTTGAAGGTAAACCGCCCCCTGCCGACGGTCAAATGCGCCGGGTCCTGAAACGCCAACCCCAAACGCATCAGGGGGCTCCGATTAGGAGCCCCCTGGTGCGTTTTGATAAGTAATACGCCTCTGCACCCGGTTGGATGCGACAGGCCTTACTTCTGGGCGGCGACCGCGGCTGCCTTCGAAGTCTCGCAGCAAGGCTTCTTGCTCTTCACCGCAGCCTTGGCCTTGCAGCACTCCGGAGAGTCCTGGGCCTCGCAGCAGTTCTTGTTGTCGCAGCAGGCGGGAGTGCCGCAGCATTCGCCGGTCGCGCAGCAGGGCGCGCCGGGTGCGCAGCAAGCACCGCCACCGCAGCAGGCCTTGCCGGCCTTGGTGGAGACTTTGGCGACCGCCCTGGCCTTGCAGCATTCCGGGGCATCCGTAGCGTCGCAGCAGGACTTGTCATCGCAGCACTCGGGGGTGCCGCAGCATTCACCGGTTTCACAGCAGGCCGACCCCTCGGTGCAGCAGGCCCCTTGGCCGCAGCAAGCCTTGGCTTGGGCCGCCACCAGACTTTCGCCCGCCTCACAGCAGGATTTCTGCGCCGGGCAACAGGCCGCCTTGGCCGCACAGCAGCCGGTTTGGCCGGAGTCGCTGCTCAATTGGTTGAAGGCGATGGTGCCGCCGGCGACAGCCAGCAAAAGACCGGTCAACGCGATCAGGTTCTTCAGATTCATGATTCGATACTCCCTAAGAAAACCGGGCCAGTTCACCCGGTAGGAATTGGTTAAAGCGCGCAATCAGGTGAACAGGGTGCCCGCGTAACGCTCTTTCAAAAAATGAATGATCACGCGAGGCAAGTGATACAAGGCGGCGCTCTAACAGTTCCACTGGCAAAAAACGACCCGAATGGGTCTAGGCAGGGGATAGGAAGGCTGGGCACCCGGTGGGCCAACAGCCACGCAACAATCGGCCCGGGTTTCCAGAGCCAGCGCGGGAATCCAAAACTCCACCACCGGGATTGCCTTGAGCAGGGAAACGGTGGAGTGAACCAGAAGGATCTGATCCAACGCCTTGCAGCAGGGCCCTTCAGCGGGCTGGCTGAGCGGAGAGCTTTCAGCCGGTTGCGGTGTTTGGCAGCAACAGCACGCCGGTACGGATTCAAGTTCCCCAAACGCGGCATTCATGGCGCAGCACGCATGGCGAGGCATGGCCAAGCCAGCCACCAATGCGATCAGGAGTAAACGCGCGATGAACTGCATATATTCAATCTATCGGCTATTTCTCGCCCAAGTCAATCAACTAAATTGTCCGGACACCTCCCAAGGTCCCGCACCAAATGTCCAGGCAACTCCCTAAACTGTTGCGCCCCTTGGGCTTCCTCCTTTGGTCAGCCTGGTTAGTGGTCTGGACGGTTGGTCTTTTGCGCACCGAACCGATTTCCCTCCGCGAGGCAGTCATCCCGGATGGTTATGCGCTTGTCGCCAGCAAATCAATGCATATCATTGGATACACTCTTCTTGCTTCCTGGCCAGCCTTCTGTTTTCCAAAACACTGGCGATGGATCGCAGCCGGCTGCCTGATCCACGGGATAACCACGGAATTCCTGCAGCCTTTTTGCGGACGGAATGGATCCGTCTTGGATGTGGGGTGGGATGGTATCGGAATAGGTCTGGGGGTCTTGTTTGGCCGCTGGGTAAATGAAAAAAATAGGAGATCTGAAAGCTTTAGCCAAAGACCTTGATCCTTGAATTGCGGGTTGGGTATGCCGGAACCTCCTTTCCGGAGAGTTCCCGCGATGGTTCCCCTTTCGTTGCTGGTTGCTGCCTTTTTGGCGCACGCCGAAACGCGTCATCCCGAGGATGCCTGCCTGAGGACCATCATCCAGGTGGAGGGCACCGTTTGGGCCGCCGGGGATGAGGGAACGCTGATATGTAGCCGTGATGCCGGCAAAACCTGGGAAAGAATTCCCTTGGCTGTGACAGGCTCCCTCTTGCACCTGCATTTTCAGGATGAGCGTCGGGGCTGGCTGGTGGGCCGGGAGGAAACCCCTTCGGGCCCGACAGGTTTGCTGTTTTTCACCCGCGACGCAGGCAAGACTTGGAACCGCGGCCTGCCCGGCATGCTCCCTCCCCTGCTCGGGGTGGTGTTTGACAAGACGCCCCATTCTCAATTGGGATTTCTTTGGGGCGAGTCTTCCCCTTTGCAACCCAGCGGGCTTTTCCAAACCACCGACAGCGGCAAAAGTTGGCAACCGGTCAGCGGGGCACCGGGCACCCAGGGCATAGGCTGGCGGGCGGGGTGTTGGGAACCCGATGGCTCTGAAAAAAACAGCACCACCGAAAGGGACACCCCGCAGGCGAAACCCAGGGGCAGGCTGACCCTGGCCGGCCTCGACGGTGGCCTGGGCGAATGGCGCGATGGAGTCCTGCACAAGGTGGACCTCGACCTGCGCAATGGCTCCGCCGGGGTGATGACCTTGGCGGGTGCCAGCGCCTTTGGCAGTCGCGGGCTCCACCTGGTCCGTGGAAAAAATGGCTGGCAAATGGGAAAAATTCCCCTCAGCCGCGAAGCGGGCAGGCAAAGCCACTGGCGCGGGGCCGCGGAAAACCGTGGACGCATCTTGGTGGTGGGCCAACCGGGTAGCACCGTGCTAGCGGGCAGTCCGGGGGCGGACCATCAGGGCTCGGGCGACCTAGCCCTGGTTCGGACAGGCCAAAGGGCACCCCTCCATGCCGTGTGCCTGAACGACGACGGCGTTGCCTATTGCGCCGGCGAACTGGGACGGGTCCTCCGTTCAGCCGATTTTGGATCCACCTGGGAGGTTTGCCGGGGTGCCGGACAGGAAGTGGCTGTGGCCGAATGGACGGCCGGCGAAGCCGCGCATGCCTGGGGAACCACTGCCAAATTGGGTGCGGTTGAAGGCTGGCGTGTTTCCAGCACACGGGTGCTGGCCCCGGAAATGAATTACCCCGCCGCCCATGAGCGTTTTGTCCAGGCTGTTCGGCAAGGAGGGGCCGCCTGGGCGGAAAGCTGGCTGGAAATTCCCCCCACCGATCTGGACCGACTCGGTGATGTGGCGCAGGTTTACGAATTGCTCAAGCGCCAGATGCCCGAATTGGAGGCGCGGTTGGTTCAGGCATTGCGAGTGCAACGGCCCAGATTGGTACTGGTCCCGGGCAATTACGGCGGCGGACAAAACGGTTTGGAGCAGGCTGTCAGCCGTTTGGTGCTCGACGCCGTCCGCCTTGCCGCAGACCCCAAAGCCTATCCCGAACAGGTGGGGGAGCAGGGGCTGGAAGCTTGGAGCGTCTCACGGGTCGTTGCGCGCGCGGCCCCCCGGCCTGATGTGTCCTGCCGCATCGACTCCCAGGAACTGCACGATGTGCTGGAGGACAGCCTGGAGGATTGGACGGCCCAGGCCAAATCGATCGCCATGCCGGGCTCCACATGGGAGTCGGGCGACCCCGTCGAATGCTGGAACCAGGTTCTCCCGGCGGGAATGGCCGGCAAGAAACTTCCCCACCTGATGGAGACCCTCGAGGCCGACAGCCAGGGACTTCGCCGCCCCCAAATGGTGACCGAATCGACGGATGAGGACATGCTGAAGGCGTTGCGGCTGCGCAACCAGGTGCGTTCCCTCGCCCTGGCACCTGCCAGCCCGCTCAATGATCCGCAAAAAATGGAGGCAGCCCTGCTGCCGGCGCTGGAAAAATTGCCGGACCACCAGGCCGCCGCCCTGCTTGCCCGTCTGGCAGGCAATCATTCCCGTCAGGGGGCCTGGATGCAGGCGCGGGAACTGCACCGCTTGCTGGTGAACCGCTACCCGGCCAGCCCGCTGGTCCCGGCTTCCTGCCGGTGGCTCATCGCCTTCGGCGCCAGTGGCGAGGCCAGACGCCGGTATGAGCTATCCCAGAAGGTGGAGCGGGGCATCCTGCAGGTGGGTCAGGCGGTTTCCTTCAACGGGAAGGTGCAGGATCCCGCCAAATCCCCCAAGCCTGACACCGAATTCGCCAACCGTTTCGAGCGCGAAACATCCTTCCTCAACGACCGCGCGCAAAGCCGCCAGTGGCTGGAGGAATGCATCACCCTTGCCGGCGTCCTGTCCGCGCATGGCGCCCAGGTATCCGAGGATCCGATGGTGCAGTTCGCGGTGCAATCCGCGAAGCGCCAATTGGGCCGGGTTGGGGAAACCCGCGATTTCAACAAGACCCTGCTCGGCCCCAACGGCGGCGAGCCATCCTCCAGGCCGGCAGGCGAGTTGGAGGCGGAAGCCCGCGGCTACCACCGCCGGCTGGCCAACGCCCTTCCGGGCGACAGTCCATGGCGCACCGCCGCCGCCCTGGAAATATGGCTGACCGAACGCCAGGGCGAGTGCCCCCGACCGCTTCTGGCCAGCCGCAAGGCGGTGTCCCGTCCCCTTCTCGACGGCAAGCTGGATGACCCCGTCTGGAAAAGCGCCTTCCGTTCCCTCCGCGGCGGCCGGCCGGAGGAGCAGGCGCAGTTCGCCATCAGCTACGATTCAGAGTTTTTATATCTGGCGGCTATCTGCCCAAGCCCCGACGGCCCCCCCGTCGAACCCCTGACGGCCCGATCGCGCGACAGCGCCTCGGCCCGCCGGGACCGGGTCTGCTGGTATTTCGACATCGACCGCGACTACTCCACCGGTTACCGCCTGACCGTGGACCAGGCGGGCGGGGTGTCTGACTCCTGCTGGCTCGACCAGGGCTGGGACCCGCGCTGGTTCGTGAAGGTGACGCAAGGCGAGGGCAACTGGACCGTGGAGGCGGCGGTGCCGCTCTCCCTGCTGTGCTCTTCGCCCCCCACGCCGAACCAGGCCTGGCTGATGCAATGCACCCGCGCCCGTCCCGGCAAGGCCACCCAGGCCTGGGTAGGCACCCCCGAGTCCCCCGAAAGCACACCGCGGCCGGAAAACCAGGGGGCGCTGATGTTTCTTGCCGAAAACCCAAACAGGGAAAAGCCTTAGGACCAATGGCCCGGCCCCCGGGCCGAAATACCTCCCCCGATTTCCGTACCTTTCCGGCACAGCCCGCAAGACCCGGCGGGTCCAGCATTTATTTGGCAAGAGGGTCCCCGCCGCCCCATACCGGTCCTTGATAAACGCCTTCCTGCTCCTGTAGCATCAAGTGCACATCCTGACGGGCTGCCCATCACTCGGGCGACAGCCCTTGCGAGGTTGTCTGGGAGCGCGATTCATCATGCGAACGGGCATGCCTCGCTTATTGCGGCACCTGATGCTTTGCGGCTTGTCTGTCGGGATGGTCCTGAGGGTTTCGGGAGGGGCCAGCGGCCAGGATGCTGCTGCCCCCCCTGCCCAGGCGAATTCACCTTCTTCCGCCAAAAAATCCGCGCAAGAATTCGAAGCTTTTTCCGCCTTGGTCGAAGATCTGGGTTCCCCGGAATTCGCCAAGCGCGAGGCCGCGGCCGACGCGCTGCGACTGGGCGGCCAGAATAGCCTGCAGGCACTGCGCAAGGCGCAGAATCACCCCGACGCCGAGGTGCGCCGCCGCGCTGCCGAACTGCTCGGGCCGCTCGATGCCTCGCTTCGGCTGGCCCCGAAACGCGTGACCCTGGCGCGCAAAACGCGCACCTTCCGCTCCACCCTGGAAGAGATCTCCAAGGCCACCGGCTACACCGTGGAGGCATGGAACAACCTCGAGCAGCAGGTTGAATTCGGGTGTGACAACATCACGGTGCTGGAGGCGGTGGACCAATTGGGCCGCATCACCGGCACATGTCTGCAGCAGGGTTACGGCGACGATCGCATCCGCCTGGGTGCCGGCAACTGCCCTCCCCTGGTCACCTACGACGGCGCCTTCCGTCTGGTGGCCACCTCGCTGCAGCAATACCGCAACATCGATCTGGCCAACGCCATGCCCGCCAGTCCCGGCGCGTTTGTAGCCGGGCCGGGGTCCGGTCGAACCGAGACTCTCACGCTCGGCATGGCCATCTTCAGCGAGCCACGCCTCCCTCTACTAGGAGTGAATGAACCGCGCCTGATTGAGGCTTGGACCGAGGACGGGCAATCCCTGCTTCCCCCCGCAACTGACTCGGCAAACACCCCACGGCGCCATGTCAGCCGTTATGGCAACGGCTACCGTTCGCAGACCCAGATGGCCAATGTGGTGTTGCGCCGTCCAAGTAATTCCAGCGGGTCCATCAAATCGATCTCCGGAGTGGTTTCCTGCCTGGTGCTGGTGGACCAGAAGCAGATCCCCATCACCACCGAGCTGGCAAAAAGTAAGGGCAAGACGATCGAGATTGGCTCCACCAGCTTCACCATTGACGAGGTCACCGGGGTGGGCGAAAACGCGGGCAAGCCGATCACCGTCAAGCTCTCGGTGCGGGAGAAGAACAACGACAACCCCGGCGACTACACCTGGATGAACTCCCTATACCAGCGCCTGGAATTGACCGACGCCGAAGGTAACAAATACCAGAACCAGGGTTCCAACTGGGGAACCAGCGGTCCCAATTTCGCCACCATCACTTTCACCTTCGGGCCGCCTGTGCCCCAGCAAAAGGCCGCGCGCCAGAATCTGCGCGGTATCGTGCTTCCAGGTCTGCCGATCGCCCCGGCCAAGCCGGCCAAACCCGCTGGACCACCAACCAAGCTGATGTACACCACCTGGGACACCATGGACCATCTGGTCCCCTTCACCTTCAAGGATTTGCCCTTGCCCTAAGGGCATATTCCCAACGCGGGTATCCCCCAAGGGCGGCGCCTGGTTGAAATCAGGCGCCGTTCTTGCTTTGCGGATGCTTGGGGTGCCCGGGCAAAGCCGTCGGAAAATCCGGATAGCCCCAAACGGGATGGGATGGCAACCAGCTTCCACTACCAGAAGGATTCCAAACTATTGCACCGGGAAGGGGTGCCAATTCTCGCCAGTTTCCAATGGTTGAAACCCACCTCCACGGATGAGGTACGCCGAAATCCCTCGCTTCATCCATGATGAGCAGCCCGGTCTGGCACCCCACCTGGCCCAAGGCCCATCCAATCCCCCAGCGCCAA
>DKBS01000079.1:0-14124 GCA_002451275.1 Planctomycetaceae bacterium UBA6894
CGCCGACCGTTTCACCGATTATTCAGCAAATTCAGCAACTTTTTCCGTGAGACTTCCGATAGAGACCGTGGTGCCTTGTGTTTGCAAGGTGTGGAGTCTCATGAACGGGTTGGATGAGCGTGGCAAACCCAGCCGGAAAGCAAACACTGGCGAACACACCGGCCCACACCGCCGGGGCGTTGCTGCTGCAGGTTGTCCGGTATGGCATCGCCATCGGGGCTCTGGTCACCGCCGGAGTGGCCGGCGTCTGGTGGTGGAGCACCCGGGACATCTCCACGGAAAACGCCTATGTCGTCGGCAATGTGACGCCAATCTCGGCCGAGGTCGCCGGCAATGTGGTGGCCCTGTTTGCTGATGACAACATGGTGGTCAAGGCGGGGGAACCCCTGCTGCAGATCGATCCGGTGCCTTACCAGTTGGCGGTGGATGAGGCCCGCGCCGATTACCGCAAGGCGCTCAAGGAACTGGAGGGCGCCACCATCACGGTTCGCCTGACCGACCAGGACCGAAAATCCGGCTTTGATTCGGCCCAGGCCCGCTTGCGTGAGCAGGAAGAGTCCCTCAAGGCCAGCGAACTCGAGGCCAACGCCCGCGAAAGCATCCACAACAAGGAAAAGGAAACCCTGCTGGCAAGCCGGGCCGAGGAACCAGGTCTGGTTGCCCTCGAGCGCAACGCGCGCGACTACTTCGAGCGCTACGACAACTTGGCCAAATCAGGCGATATCCCTGTCCAGGATCGCGATAACAAGGAGGCCACCTGGAAAGACGCGCTGGCCCGCCTGAACAATCTCAAAAGCCGCATCGCCGCCCTGGAAAGTCAGGTCATGGCCAGCGACTTGGACAAAAGGCAAGCGCTCGTCCGCGTTGAAAAACAAAAGCGCGCGGTGGCCGATGCGCAGGCGATGGTGGGCCGGGCGCAGGCCGCCTTATTGCAGCCCGACATTGCTGAGGCCGACCGGTCGGCCTTGCAGCGCAAGGTCGATCTGTCCCGAGCCCGCCTGCAGCAGGCAAAACTCCGCCTCGCCAACACGCTGGTGCGTGCCCCCATGGCCGGCATTGTCAGCAAACGCACCGCCCAACTGGGCCAGACCATTGCCGGTGGCCAGCCGTTCCTCAGCATCACCCCGCTTGATCTCGACAATGTCTGGATCGTCGCCAACCTGCGCGAGGACCAGTTGGCCCGCACCCGGGTGGGCCAGCAGGTCATTGTCACCGTCGATGCCATCCCGGGCATGGAGTTCCCCTGCTGGGTCGAAAGCCTCTCGGGCGGCACCGGCGCGGCCTTCTCCCTGTTCCCGCCGGACAACGCCACCGGCAACTTCACCCGCATCGTCCAGCGCCTGCCGGTCCGTTTGCGGTTCCAGGCGAAGGAGAATTTTGAAAACCGTATCCGCCCCGGCATGTCCTGCAAAATCCGCATCGAACCCGATGTGACCGTCCGCAACCCGGGAGCCAACCCATGAGGCTCCCCGGCCCGAATGGCCTTGGTCTGATGCTGTGGCTGGCCACTTGGGCCATCCCCGCATCTCTCCCAGCGCAGGAAAAGGCGGAGGCTCCCCCTATTCCAACCCTCATTCCCCCGGCTGTGGACCCCACTCCGCCAGCCGGAGAGGGCCAGGCCCTGAATCTGCAACTAGCGCTCTCGAAAAGCCTGGCGAATGTTCGGGTGGTCCAGGCCGTGGTGAACACCCGCACTGCCACGGTCGGGCGGTTCGAGGCGCTCAAGCACTTTGTGCCCATGGCCAATCTGCCCCAGTTGTTCGTGGGCTTGCAAAACGCATCGGGCCGCGACGGTTCTGCCAGCATCTTCCCCGATGTCACCGGCGGAACTCCGTTTTTTGGCGAGGGCCTCATCCACGCCCAGCTCAGCCGAGCCAACCTGTTCTTCCCGCTCGATCCCTCCGGGCAGATCACCGCGTTGCCCATCGCTGAGGAAGGCATCCGTGCCAAACTGCTGATGGAGGAACTGGTTCGCCGTTCCCAGGTGGAACTCGCGGCGCAAAGTTATTTCGAGGCCAAGCGCCTGCGCCATGCGGCATTGACCGCCAACTATGCCAGAAATTTCGCCGCCGCGCGCGAGGCCCGGGTGGAACGTCGTCTGGCCCAGCGTCAGGTGCATGATGTGGAACTCACCGCCGCACGTGTTGACAACACCAAAAGCCGGGTGATGGTCGAGGAGATCGAGCGCGCCTCCCGTCTGGCACAAAGGCGTCTGGGTCAAACGCTCCACACCAGCCGGTTGTTGGTTCCCCAGGGCGGTGAGCCAGTCCCGGTTCGGTTGGACGGCCCCTATTCGTTCGACCTCGAATCCCTCGATGAAATCCACCTCGATTGGGTCTCAGACCTACCACAGAGCCGGGAAGAAACCGTCGAGATGGCCCGCCGCAAGCGGGTGGAGGTCCGCATCCTCGTGATCGGCCTCAACATCGCTCGGCTGGCCGAAAAGCGCGATCTGCTGCGGTTGATGGGTTTGGGTAGCCTGCCCCTGGGCCTTTCATTCAAAAACACCACCATCCCCAACGGCGGCCCGGCAACGCTGGGCACCATCTTTGGCACCCTGTACGAGGTACCAGTGGTCGACTTCGGCTTCTGGTCCAATGTCCGCCGCGCCCGGCTCGATGTGGTCCGCTCCCAACTCGATCTGGAGAAGGTGCTCCTCGAGGTGGAGGAAGATGCCGGCAACGCCTGGGACCGCCTGCGCCAGGCGGAGTTTGAGCATGGCCAAAAGCAGCGGGAAGAGGCGCTGGCCACCGAACTGCGCGAGCGTGCCGGTCGCATGTTGGAACAAAAGCAGATGATCGCCCTCGATGTCCAGGAGGCGGATCTGGCACTCAGTCAGGCCCAGACCAATCGCTGGACCGCCTGGTACAACCTCCAGCTTGCCCGTCTCGACCTGCTTCGGTCCACCGAACTGCTGCTGGATTACCTGCGCGACGCCGGCATCGAGGCCCCGCCCCAGCCGGTGGTCGCCATTTCTAAGCCGTCCCTGTGGCACAAGCTGACATGCAAGATGCTGCCGGCTCACGAACACGGGGAGGTGAACCGATGACGGGCCTTCCCCTTTCCCGCCGCATATTTTTGACGGCCGCCGGCGGCTATTGCGCTGCCACCGCCGCTGGCCAGGAGGTCCCCACTCTGCCTGCCCCCAGATCCGCCAGCGAACCGGCCCCGGTCAAGGTGGCGCCCACGGTTTTGGTGGCCGGAAGCAGTACCATCCTCCGGGTGAGGCAGGTCCTGCCGCACGATGGCCTGGCACCCGGCGATCGTTTGCTGAACAGCCAATGTGACTTGCAGGTGGGCGACCGCTTCCTGGCGGAAATGGTCGATCAGGCAAGGTGCGCGGGTCAGACTCCCGCGATGATCGGTGGCGAGGTGGCCGAGATCGTGGCTCCGGGTCGGTTCGGCAAAAACGGCAAACTGTACCTGCGCCTGTCGCAACTGGTCCGGCGCGAGGAAGACACCATTGTCCCCTGGACTCTCGACACCACCGATTTTGCCAAACACCCGCACCTCAGACGGGCCCTGATCAACTCGCTCTTCTTGGGCGAGGGGGCTGGCATGGGCATGAGCATCGCTTCCCAGTTCAGCTTCACCGGCGTGAACCCGTTGTTCATGGGTATTGGTGCCGGGGCTGGCCTTTTGGTTGGCATCGGACTGTGCGCGCTGCGCCGCGGCACCACCGCCCGCTTGGAACCCGGGGACACCTTCGAGGTGGAAGTGGGATCCTGCCGCTGCCGCGTGTTGCCCCGTTCCACTGAATTGCTGCTCTATCCCGCCATGCCGCCCGGGGGGAACGCGAAGAAATGAATCGGACCTTCCTGCCTCTTGCACTCGTTTGCATCGGTTTGCTCTCCGGGTGCGCCCGGCCCGCCCAGCGCCAACCGGTCGCCCAGGCCGAATCGCTTCCCCCCGCCTACCCGCGAACCTCCATCACCGATCCAGCCACGCAGCAGGGTGTGAAGGCCCTCGAAGCGGCGGTGAATGCCATGAAAGGTTCCGATGGCCAACCGCTGTATGCGGGCGTGGAAATCCTGCCCCCCACGCGCACCGTTCTCCCCTACGGCGTTGGGCGTTACCAGCAGCAAACCCGCTTGCCGGTGATCCTCACCACAGGCCCTGTCTGGGCCAAACTGGATGCCACCCGCAGGGAAGCGTTGGTCCGCCAGACCCACCAGGAATGTCTGCAGGCTCTCGAGCGCTCCGACTGCAAGCTGCCCCTCACTCTCACCGTGCAGGAGCCGCGGGGCTGGCAGGTCGCGTGGTTGAACGATCCCGAACCTGGCCGCTCCATCTTCGTGGGCGATGCGGATGAGTGATTCGGCGGCTCCCGCACCGCAGGAAAAAATCCCGGCAGGCAGGCGCCTCGCCGCCTTGCTGGCCTTGGCTTCGGTCTGGTTGACAACCGCCGGTCACACCGCCTGCTTCCGCGAGATGGACGCCGCCCGCGGTTGGGTGACCACCGATGGGTACGCGCTGCACAGTTCCTACCTGTTCGCCATAGCCTGCGGGTTGGTCCTGACATGGGCCAACCGGCCCCTGGGCAGCCCGGCCCGGGTGATGCGCTATGGCCTGGTGTTGCTGGTGGTCGGTTCCCTGGTGAATGGCCTGATGCTCCAGGCACCCTACCGCATTCTGGTGGCCAGCCGCATGGCCGCGGGTTTCGGCGCGGGCATGGTGCTGGCCGCCGCACCCATCGCCGGCCAGGCGGCGAGCAACCGTTGGTTTGCATGGTCCGGGATCCTGCTGCCCTCCATCGGCGTGCTGGTCATCGCCTGGGTGGCCGATCTCTACCGCGAACATGGTTGGGATGGCGGTTTCCTGTTCGAGGGAATGCTTGCCCTGGTGGCCCTGCTCACGCTCCTGCTATGGGGCCATGATCATGGGCAAACCGGTCTCCACCGCGTGCCCCCTTGGTTCCTGCTGTTTGTTGGTTTCCTGGCAGGTCTGTGGTACTCCCTGTCCTATGGTCAATTGCTCGGCTGGTGGGAAGATCCCCGCACCGCTTCCGCCATGGCCATTTGCCTGCTGATGCTCGCCCTGGTCATCGCCACCGTGGTGCTGCGTCCTGATGCGTTGCCTGTTGCCGGCTGGCCCACGCTGGTGGTGGCCGCCTTTGCCGGTTTTGTGCAGTATTTCAATGTGTCGGACATGGGCGTCTACGGAGGCATGCTGCTCGATCTGGGCATGATCGACCGCAGCCTGCTCATCTGGCCCCTTTCCATTGGTGCCGCCTGCGCCGCAATCCTGGCGATGGTGTTGCCCAACACCCGGTGGCTAACCCTGGCCGGTTTGCTGGCGGTGTCGCTGGGAATGTGGCTGGCGCATTCGCGCACCATGGAATGGCCGTTCTGGGCCGCGCTGAATCAGGCCCAGTTCAACTGGTTCCCTGCTCCGGGTGTGTGGGAACTGGCCCCCGCCCGTTTCCTGATGGGCTTTGGAGCAAGCCTGACGCTGATCGGCCTGCAACGCGCCAGCCTGGTTGACTCGGCCCACGAGGCCCTACGGCGCGACTTGCTCACTCTGTTCCAGTTCATGGGCGGCGCGGCATCCATCGGCGTGTTGACCCTGTGCACCACCCGCGGCTACCAGAACGAATATTCCTTCGTGGCCGAGCGTGGCTACATCCAACCAGAAACCTACCTCGAATACGGCGGAATTTTGAAAAACCACCTCCACACCCAAGGGTTTGCCAACCCCGAAGCGGGGGCCCGTTCGCTGCTGCACGGCAGCGTGGTGTATGAGTCCAACAACCTGGTCTTCTCAAACATTTACGGCGGCTTCTTGGTTGCGGCCCTGTTGTTTTCAGCCCTGGTATTTTTGGGATGGGTGTGGCTCTGGTTCAAGCCTGTCCAGCGCGAGCCGGCGTGAGAGCCTCCACTGCCAGCGCCACCACCACCGTTCCGGCACTCCCCACCAGCGCGAACCACGGCCAGGCTAAAACGGGTTTGCCCAAGGCCCCGGGAATGTACACCGCCATCACCGCCAGAAACCCACACACCATACCGGTGAGCGCCGCGTTCGATCCCACTCGCTTTCGCATCAGCCCCAGGATGAACAAACCCAGCACCATCCCGGTGGTCAGCCCCGCCACCGACAGCACTTGGTCGATGATGCTGCGCGGGCTGTCGATCTGCCACGCCAAAAGCGCCACGCCAATCTGGGCAAAGCCAAAGCCCAAGGTCAGCAGGCGCGACATGTTCAGGTATTCCGCCTCCTCCCGGTCCGGCCGCATCGGTTTGTAAAAATCCGCCACTGCCGCGCTGGCGGAACTGTTCAGCGAACTCGACAGCGTGGACATTGCCGCCGCCAGTACCGCCGCAATCACCAGACCCACCAGCCCGGTGGGCAGCTTCTCCACGATGAACCGGCCGAACACTTGGTCATTCCGCATCCCTTCGGGCAAATCCCAGGTTCCCGATCGCGACAGCACAAAGAGACCGATGCCAATCAACAAAAACAGCAGAAACTGCACCAGCACCGCCACGCCGCTGGCCACCAAGGCTGCCCGCGCGTGGCTCAGGTTTTTGGCGCACAGGTAGCGCTGCACCATAATCTGGTCTGCCCCGTGGCTGGCCATGCTGAAAAATGCCCCGCCAATCACACCCGCCCACAGGGTGTAGGGAATGGTCATGTCGGTGGAGAGATTCAGCAGCCTGAACTTACCGGCCTCGGCTCCAACCTGTGTGAATTGCTCCCAACCGCCCGGGATGTCCCCCAGCAAAATCCACCCCGCCAGCAACGCCCCCAGCATGTAGATGAAAAACTGGATGCAGTCGGTCCACAACACCGCCTGCATGCCGCCCAGATAGGTGTAAAGAACCGTCAGCCCGCCCATCACCAAAATGGACAGGGGCATGTTCCATCCCGTGAACTGTTGCAGAAGCAGGGCGGTCAGAAACAGGCGTAATCCATCGGCCACCGTTCGGGTCACCAAAAACAGCACCGAGGCGCACCGCTGTACCCGCGTGTCAAACTGCTGGCGCAGCACCTCGTAGGCGCTGATGAAATTCCCCCGGAAAAAACCGGGTAACAGCAGCCAGGCGATCACCACCCGTCCCAGCAGGTAGCCCAGCGCCAGTTGCAGGAAGGTCAGATCCCCGCCTTGGGGATTGAAGGCTGTGCCTGGAACACTCAGAAAAGTGACAGTGCTGGTCTCCGTGGCCACGATCGACACCAGCACCAGCAGCCAGTGCACCTCGCGGTCTCCCACGAAGTAGCTTTGGATGTCCTTCTGCCCCTTTCGGAACCAGGCACCCACCAGCGTCGTGGCCACCAGGTACAGGATCACCACGCACAGGTCGGGCCAGCGCAGGCGGGTCAGTTCACCGAATTCCACCGGTTATTCCTCATAGAGCAGGAAGGGCTTGCGTTGGGCCAGGAAGTCGGCGACCTCCTCTCCCCAATCGTTGGAGATTTCCAGCCAGCCTATGCCGCGGGTCAACGTCAACCGTTCCCGGTCGCTGCCAAAAAGCAGGTCAATCGCCAGGCGATCTGCCACAAATTCGTAGGGATCGGTGCGCCAGGCAAAATGATCGCCGCCCTGCTTCCTGGCCAGATCTAGCACGGCGATTCCGGTGGCCACCGGGCCGAACTTCACCCGGTCGGTCACATGGATCTGCGCGCCGTGGCAAATCTGCCCTGAATACTTCTGGAAAGTAGGCCGGAAGGTGACGGGCCGGAATTTCACCCCCGCCAATCCTTGGGCATTCAGGGCCTCTGCCAGCCGGTCAGCTTCCAGCCAGGGTGCCCCGAAGATCTCAAACGGCCGGGTGGTTCCTCGCCCTTCCGACAGGTTGGTGCCTTCCAGCAGGCATTGCCCCGGGTAAACCAACGCCGTGTCCAGCGTTGGCATGTTCGGGCTGGGCATCACCCAGGGGACCGTGGTCTCGTCCAGATACATTCCTCGCCGCCATCCCTGGCAGGGGATCACCTCCAGCTCCCCATCCAGTTCCAGCTCTTCTTTGTATAGAATTGCCAGTTCTGCCAGGGTCATGCCGTGCCGTGTGGGGATGGGGTAGGGGCCCACGAAACTTTCGGCTCCCTCTTCCAGCATCGGCCCTTCCACCGTGGCCCCGTTGATAGGGTTCGGCCGGTCCAGCACGATGACCTGCACGCCCTGGGCAAACGCCGCCTGCATCGCGTACAGCATGCTGGCCTGAAAGGTGTAGTACCGGCTGCCGATATCCACAAGGTCCACCACCAGCGTGTCGATCTCCTGCAAATCCTCCGCACGGGGTGTCAGGGATTCAAATCCGTCCCCGTACAGGCTCACCCACCGCGGCCCCGCCCCAGCCTGGGCTGCCAAGGTCACCGGCTCCAAGTCCTGCGCGTGTCCGAAAAAACCATGCTCCGGGGTGAAGACGATTTTCAATTGCTCGCCAATCACCCCGTGCACAATCCGCAGTGCGCTGGTCAGGCTGCCGTCCACGGCCGCCGCATGGCTCAGCAGGCCCACCCGCCGGCCCTTCAAAAACGAGAACCCATCCCCCCGGGCCAGGTCCAGTCCGGTGCGGACGGTGGAGCAGTTGTCAGTCGGCATGGCGCACCAGGCTCACCGCGGTTCCGTAAGCCAGCACCTCGGTGGTGTTGGGGCCGAAATCCGTGGCGTCGTACCGCATGCCAATGATGGCATGTGCCCCCAGTTCCTCGGCGTGGGCCACCATCTTGTCAAACGCTTCCTGCCGCGCTGCCTCGCACACTTTGGCGAACGCCTCGTTGTTCCCGCCGATGATCGTCTTCAGTCCGCCCATTACCCCTTGGGCGATGGTGGGAGATCGCACCACGATCCCGCGCACCACGCCCAGGTAATCGGTGATGCTATGGTTGGCCACTTCGTTCCCGGTGGTGGTGATCATGATCAAAACCCTGGATTGGTGAAGGAAAAAGCTACCTGTCCAGCCTACCACCCCGGTCATGGTTGAGGAATCTGCCCGCTGGTGGGTTTTCCTTTCACCATAAGAAGTTCCCTGCTAGACTCGGGGCCTGCCTTTTTCATCCATCGGAGCCAGCCATGGCACAGAAAAACCGCATCGAAACCGCCCGCATCAATCGCCGCCAAGCCCTCAGCGGCTTTGCCGCGTCGCTGGCAGCCCCCATGGTCTTCCGCGCCCACGGCCACGCCGCACCCAGCGAGACGGTCCGCCACGCCAGCTTCGGTGCCGGCGGCATGGCCCTGGCCGACATCAATTCCCTTACCGCCAGCAAGAACCTCAAGCTGGTCGCCATTGCCGATGTCGACACCACCCGCTTCGCCGAGATTCAAAAGCGCTTCCCCGGTGTCAACTGCTACAAGGATTGGCGTGAACTGCTCGACAAGGAAAAGGGACTCGACAGTGCCAACATCTCCACACCTGACCACATGCACGCGCCCATCACCATGAGCGCCATGCAGCGCGGCCTGCATGTCTATACCCAGAAACCGCTCACGCAGACCATCCACGAGTCGCGCCAGCTCACCCGTGTTGCGGCTGAAAAGAAGCTGGTCACCCAGATGGGCATTCAGATCCATTCCCATGTCATCCACCGCACCGTGGTGGCGCTGGTGCAGGAAGGGGCCATCGGCAAGGTGAAAGAGGTCCATAGCTGGAGTGGCAAGCAATGGGGCGACCGCGAACCCCGCCCCGCCCGCGTGGACATGCCCCCCGCCAGCCTGAACTGGGATGCCTGGCTCGGCGTCGCCGCCGAACGCCCATTCATCACCGGCTACTACCACCCCGGCAATTGGCGCAAGCGCCTCGATTTCGGCACCGGCACCTTCGGCGACATGGGCTGCCACATCCTCGATCCGGTCTTCACCGCCACCGCGGTGGGCAACCCACTTTGGGTCGAGAGTGTGGGCGATGCTCCCAATGCCGACAGTTGGGGTCTCGATGTCCAAGTGAAGTTCGTCTTCCCCGGCACAAAACACACCACCGACCAGGTCAGCCTCACCTGGTACAACGGCTCCCTGCGCCCGCCCTCCGCGCTGAAGGAGCTGGTCGGCGGCAAGGATCTGCACGACCAGGGCTCCATCTACATCGGCGAGAAGGGAATCCTCTACTCCCCGTACATCGATGCCCCCCGCTTGTACCCCAAGGAAAAGTTCGAGGGCTACAAGATGCCCGAGCCCGGCGGTGCCGACCACTACCTCCAGTTCGTCGAGGCGGTCCGCGGCAACGGCCAAACCTCCGCCCCCTTCTCCTTCGCCGGTCCCCTCACCGAAAGCGTTCTCCTCGGTTGCCTCGCCACCCGCTTCAAGGGCCAGAAACTCCAGTGGGACGGCCCGGCCATGAAGGTCACCAATGTCCCCGAGGCCAACGCTTTTGTCCGCCGCACCTACCGCAAAGGCTGGGAAGTCGAGGGTCTCTGATTTCCGTTTATGTCTTTTCCCTTTTCAACCTCTCTCCGGGAGTCGTTTCATGGATCGTCGTCGCTTTTTGAAAAACACCTCCGCCCTCTCCGCGATTGCCGCCTCAGGCCCCATCCTGCTGGGAACCGAGGACAAGTCCGACAACAAGCCCCTCGTCACCGGCGAGGGAGAGCACCGCTACGAGGTCATCCACGACTGGGCCAAACTCCCTGACCAGTTTACCTGGCAGACCACCCACAATGTCGCGGTCGATTCCCAGGGCAATGTCTATGTCATCCACGAGGGCCGCAGGGAGCTGAAGGACCACCCCTCCATCTTTGTGTTCGATCCCACGGGCAAATACATCCGCAGCTTCGGCAAGCAGTTCCAGGGCGGCGGCCATGGCATCGAGATCCGCAAGGAGGGCAACGACGAGTTCCTCTATGTCTGCGCCTACCAGCACCTGAAGACCTTCGCCAAGCTCAGCCTCACCGGCGAGACCGTCTGGCAGAAATACGCCCCCATGGATTCCAAGGTCTACGCTGCGGGCGAAGACACCAACCCCACCGGCGCCTGGGGCCAAAACCGCTTCCTGCCCACCAACTTCGCCTGGGTCCCCGGCGGCACCGATTTCCTCCTGGTCGACGGCTACGGCGGCTTCGTCGTCCACCGCTACGACAAGGACGGCAACTGGAAGTCCCACTTCGGCGGCCCGGGCAAGGGTGAAGGCAAGTTCAACACCCCCCACGGCCTCTGGGTCGATACCCGTGGCGCCGAGCCCCGCATTGTCATCTGCGACCGCGCCCACAACACGCTGCAGTTCTTCGACATCAACGGCAAGTACCAGAAGACCCTCACCGGCTTCGGTCTCCCCGCCAATGCCGAAACCCACAAGGGCCTGCTGGTCATCCCCGAATTGCACGCCCGCGTCAGCCTGCTCGACAAGGACGACAAGGTCGTGGCCCGTCTGGGCGATGATGTCGCCCGCGTCACCGGCAAGGACGGCGGCGCCATCCGGGGCGATGCCAAGAAGTGGCAGAACGGCAAGTTCGTCCACCCCCACGATGCCTGCTTCGATGCCGACGGCAACATCCTGGTGGCCGAGTGGGTCGCCACCGGTCGTGTCAGCAAACTGCGCAAGGTCAGCTAACGCCCTTCCAGGTTGATCCACCCCAGAAAAGGGGCCGGAACGCAGGTTCCGGCCCCTTTTTCATCGTGCCGCCTTTTTGCGCGGTGCTTGCCTACCAGCCGTCCGGGCCTGCCTGTTATCATGCGTTCAAGACAGATGTGCAAGAATTGCGCCGGTTGGTCCTCCCCCTCCCGGAGCATGCGCCCTTTTCTCCTGTAGGGAGCCGTTACCCGACATGAGCCCAGCCAATTCACCTGCCACTCTGGAGGCTCTCGAGCGGCAGGACCAGGTCATCCGCATGCTGGAGGATCTCCTCCGCCAAACCATCGAGCGCCTCGCCGGCCCCGAGGTCCTCGCCCGTTTCGACCGGGTCCGCGAGGCCTCCATCGCCCTGCGCACCCGCGGCGCCCCGGAAGACGCCCGCTTTCTGCGCGAGTTCCTCGACTCGCTAGATGTCGCCTCGCTGCGTGAGTTGATCCGCGCCTTCACCATCTACTTCGACCTGAACAACCTGGCCGAGCAGCACGCCCGCATCCACGCCATCCGCAAGCGCATCCGCGCCCAGTATCCCAAGCCCATGGGCGAATCGGTCAGCGAGGCGATCCGCCAATTGAAGGATCGCAACTTCCCGGCCGGCGACCTCCGCAAGCTGCTTGACAACCTCCACATCCAACCGGTCTTCACGGCCCACCCCAGTGAAGCGCGCCGCCTCACCATCCTCGAGAAACTGGCCGCCATCTCCGACGAGATCGACCGCCTCGATTACCTCGAACTCCTGCCCGAAGAGGCCCAGGCTGCCCGCGATTCCATCCGCCAGCACATCGAGATCCTCTGGCTCACCGAGTCTGTCCGCTCCGAGCGCCCCAAGGTGATCGATGAGGTCCGCCAGGGCCTGGAGGTGGTCGAGGGCAGTCTGTTCGAGGTGGTGCCCGAGCTCTACAGCCTAGTCACATCCAGCCTCAGGGATATTTACCCCGACCAAAAGTGGAAGCTGCCCGCCATCCTCCGATTCGGCTCCTGGATCGGTGGCGACCGCGATGGCCACCCAGAGGTGACCGCCCGCGTCACCATCGAGACCGTTGCCCTCCACCAGGCAACCGTTCTCAGGCACTACCTAACCCAGGCCCACAGCCTGGGCAGGCACCTCAGCCATTCCGCCAAGCGGCTCAACCTGCCCCCCGCCTTCCTGCAGGGCCTGCGTGACGAGGCCCAGGCCCTCGGCCTGCCCGCCGACCGCATCGCCCGCGAGCCGCTGCGCCAAAAGTGCAGGCACATCGCCCGCAGGCTCGGCCTCACCATCGAGCGTCTCCGCTCGCTCGTGCCTGCCTGGACCGACACCGTCACCCGGGCGCCGGCCATGGTCTACACCAGCCCGGCCCAACTGCGCGACGACCTGCTCTCCCTGCGCTCGGTGCTGGTCGCCAACCAGGCCGAGGCGGCCGCCCGCATGCTGGACGATTTCCTCCGCAAGGTCGATGTGTTCGGCCTGCACCTGCTCACGCTCGACATCCGCCAGCATGCCGACCGTCACCGCGCCGCCATTGCGGAAATCCTCGCCCGCGCCGGCATCGAGGCCGAGTACGAGGCCCTTGGTGCCGAGGAAAAGCTGGCCCTGCTGGCCGACTTGCTCACCATGCCCCGCCCGGTCATTCCCGCGCACCTCGATTACACCGCGCAAACCTGCGAGACCATCGAGACCTTCCGCGCCGCCAGTGCCATCCTCGAGCACCAATGCCCCGATGCCATCGAGAACTACATCATCAGCGGCACCGGCGACGCCGCCCACCTGCTCGAGGTGCTGCTGCTGGCGCGTGAGGCGCGTCTCTTCCGCCCCGCCGATGGCGTCAGCCGTGTCAACATCATCCCGCTCTTTGAAACCCTCGAGGCCCTCAACCAGGGCCGCGAGATCCTCCAGCGCCTGATGGAGATCCCCTCCTGGCGCGAGCACCTCGTCCTGCGCGGCGACCTGCAGGAGGTGATGATCGGCTATTCCGACAGCAACAAGGAAAGCGGCTTCGTCCAGTCCGCTTGGGCCCTGCACGAGATCCAGCGCGATCTCGCCGCCTTCGCCCGTGAGAACCGCATCGCGGTCCGCATATTCCACGGCCGCGGTGGCGCCGTCGGCCGTGGTGGCGGCCCGGCCAACCACGCCATCCTGGCCCAGCCTCCCGGCGCGGTGAACGGTTCCCTCCGCATCACCGAGCAGGGCGAGGTCATCGCCGATCGCTACGGCCACAAGGCCATCGCCAAAAGGCACCTCGACCAGGTGGTGAACGCGGTCCTCCGCGCCAGCCTGGGCATCGACCACGGCAAGGTCGAGCCCGCCTGGGAGCAGTTGATGGACCGCCTCTCCGCCACCGCCCGGGGGGCCTACCGCGGCTTGGTCTACAAGGATCCCGATTTCCTTGAGTACTTCACCCAGGCCACCCCCATTAGCGAGATCGCCCAGCTCCGGCTCGGTTCCCGCCCCGCCAAGCGGGGAGCCACCACCTCCATCGAGCAGCTCCGTGCCATCCCCTGGGTCTTTTCGTGGATGCAGTCCCGCCACACCCTCCCCGGCTGGTATGGCCTGGGTACAGCCCTGTCGGCGGCCATCAGCACCGATCCCGCCCATCTCGAAACCCTGAAACGGATGTATTCCGCCTGGCCCTTTTTCCACGCCCTCATC
>DKBS01000079.1:14171-14769 GCA_002451275.1 Planctomycetaceae bacterium UBA6894
CGCCCGCCTCTACGCCGACCTGGTCCTCAATGCCGAGGTTTCCAGCCGCATCTTCGGCGCCATCGAGTCCGAGTACCGTCGTACGGTGGAGGGTATCTGCGCCATCACCGGCCAGTCCGCCCTGCTGGAAAAAATGCCCATCCTCAAAGGCTCGATAGGCCGCCGCAACCCGTATGTCGATCCCCTGAGCCTCATCCAACTGGTCCTGCTCTGCCGCATCCGCTCCGAAGCCACCGACCAGACCGGCCTCCTCGACGCCGTCCTCGAAAGCATCAACGGCATCGCCTCCGGCCTCAAAAACACCGGCTGAGTCCAGTGGTATCCGACATGCCGGATACGGAATTGCCCGTCCCGCTTTGGCGAGCCGGGTGCGGCAGCGCCCGGGCAGCTGGCGCTGACCGAAAACACACCATTCACCACAAAAGACTCAAAAGATTTCAACTCTTCGTACCAGGCATCCCGTGCGCTGAAATACCCGCTCTCTAGCCCAAACGACACCTCTCCTGCTACGGCCGGTTGCCACAAACCCTCACTTCCCCGCCCGCAAACGCCTCCTGTACTCACTCGGCGTCTTCTGGTTCACCCGCTTGAACGCCAC
>DKBS01000126.1 GCA_002451275.1 Planctomycetaceae bacterium UBA6894
CGGACCCGGCCCGGGCCCAGCGTCTTTTTGATTGTTGGGCTATTTTCAGCGACCGTTGCCGGAGGGGGTTGGGGCACCACCGGCCGGTGTGGTGCCCGGGGGGCCAAAGCCGCCCCGTCCGCCACGCGATCCCCTGCCTCCCGTGGAGCCTTCACTGCCCGGGGGCCCGCTGCCGGGGCCGTTCATCCCGCGCGGACCCCGCATGCTCTCGCCGCCCGGGCCACCCATGCTTCGGTCCCCACGGCTACCGCGTTCGCCCCTGCCGCCACGTTCTCCTCTGCCATTTTCCGAAGGGGTGGTGGAGCCGCTGGCGGCGGCTTTTTCCCGTTCCTTCATGCGCATTTCGCGGAATTTCTCGCGTTCCTTTTCCCGCTCGGCCGGATCTCCACCCCCGGGTGGACCGCCACGGTCGCCGCCCCAGCCCCTGCCGCCACCCCAGCCTCCTCCTCCGCCACCCCAGCCGCCCCCGTTGCCTTGCATTTGGCTTGGGGCCATGGCACCCTCGGGAAGCGCACCAACCAGCCCGGGACTTTCCTGGACTTTGCGTTTGCGTTCAGCAATGCGGGTGGGGATGAGTGCTTCATCCACCGTCACCAACCCGTCACCATTCTCATCGATGTCGCGGAATTCGCCAGCTGTTTTGCCGCCTTTTTTCCATTCATACAGGCCGACTTGGGCATCTTTGTCGGTATCGAGCTTGCTGAACCATTCGGGCAGTTCCTTGGGCAGGCTACCCGCGCGGTAGACCGCCACCTTGCGCTCGCTTTCGGGTACGGGGATGACAAATCCTCCCATGCCGCCGAAATTGCCGCTAGCGAACTGCTGCTTGGTGTATTCGGTGAACTCCGCCAGGTTCACCTTGCCGTCCTTGTCGGTGTCAACCGTGGCCAAAGCGTCTTTTAGGGGACTTTGGAGCTCGCCATCGTTGATAAAGCTATTCTTGTCGGTGTCTAGTTCGGCAAAGCGGTTCTTGGCAAATTCTTCCGGATTGAATGGAGGAAAACCGCCGCCGGGCGGGCCGTTAAAGGTCATCACCTGAGGCTGCCCACCCGGTCCGCTGGATACCACCATGGTGGCTCCGGTCGCTCCTGGCGCGCCGGGTGCACCCCCGCCGGGGGGCCCGCCAAAGCGCATGCCTCCATTGGCCTGCATCTCGGCGAAGCGTTCTTTCATGAAACCCGCGAACTGTTCCCGGGTGACCTGGCCGGAGGTGATGCCGTTCTTGGCGGCCCACGCCGCCAGCTTGGAAGAGGCCTCGGGGTCACGCTGGGATTTGTATTCACTGATGGTAAGGGTGGGTTTGCCGTTGGCGGTTCGGTCGAACATCATGTTGGCGATCGCGCTGGGGTCAAAACCACCACCGCCAGGACCGCCCATCCCGGGCCTGCCAAAGCCACCGCCACCACCCGGCCCCCCAGGGAATCCTCCCCCGCCTCCAGGGAATCCACCTCCTCCTGGTCCCCCTGGGAAACCTCCGCCCCCTGGCGGAAACTGGGCAAACACCTGGGAGCAGCAGGCGATCAAGGCTGCGAGGCCAAGCGATCCGGTCAGTTTGCGCATGGTCACACCCTCAAAAGGCGTGTTAATGAAAGGATTATCATAAATATCGTTACGATCGACTCGATCTATCAAGTGTAAATATACATCACGCCCACACTCAATTCCAATCGGTCCCCCAAAGTTCCCCCGCTTTAAAGGAAAGTGGAGCCGTGGAAACCCGGCCCACCCAGGGTTGTGCGGAACTTTTCCCCGGCGTTCTCCAGAAAGGAGGTGCCGCGCGATTGCTAAAGTGATGGGGAAGAAGCGAAGGGTGACAGTGGGGCTGGAGAAAAACCATGGGGCGCAGGATTCGCACCACCGTGCTGGTGGCGGCTGTTGCCGGATTGATGGTGGCTTTGGCTCTGTGGATCCGCCGTCCCCGTGATTTCGCCGACGAGGCGTTGGTTCAGCAGGCGATGCAGGCTGGGCAGGCCAACGGGCTTGCTGAGGAATTACCAGGGGCATGGCCGCAGTGGCGCGGGCCCCGGCGGGATGGCCAAATCGATACCGCCAGCACCCGGGCCCTTTTGGCCGGCAAACCCACCAAGCGCTGGGAATCGGCTGTGGGGGAGGGGTATTCCTGCCCTGTCGTGGTGGAAGGCATGGTGATCATGCTCAGCCGCTCCGGCTCGGAGGAGGTGCTGCAGGCGCTGGACTCGCGCACCGGTGAGCGAATGTGGCGACACGCCTGGCCGACCGAATACACGAACGACTATGGACGCGGGCCCCGGGCCACTCCCACCGTTGCCGGGGGTAAGGTGTTCGCGTTGGGGGCGGCGGGAAGGCTGGAAGCGGTCAACCTTTCAGATGGCAAACCGGTTTGGCAAGCGGATGTGGTGGGCGGTTTGGCGACCGCGCCGCCGCGCTGGGGTTTCTCCGGTTCCCTCCTGGTGGCGGGAGACCTTGTGGTGGTGCAGGCCGGCCCGCCTTCCGGTGTGGTGGCCCTGGACCGCCGAACCGGCAGGGAAATCTGGCGCACAACCTCCGACCCGGCCGGTTACAGCTCGCCCCTGCTGGTGCGTTGCAAGGAAAGCTCGCATCTGGTTTCCCTGACCGGAAAACGGCTGCTGGGCCTCGACCCGTTGTCCGGGGAGGTTTTGTGGCAGCAGGAGTGGCCCACCGAGTTCGAGGTGAACGCCGCAACCCCCCTGGTGTGGACGGTTCCCACGGAAACAGGGGAGACCCTCTACGCTTTTGTCACTTCCGGCTATGGTCGGGGGTGTTGCCTGGTGCGCGCGGACCGTGAGTCGGGTGGGAAATTCTGGAATGCCTCGGTGGTGTACCGCACCACGCGCCTGCGCAGCCATTTCGGGAGCCCGGTACGGATAGGTGACCTGATTTGCGGTTTCGATGAGCAGATGGTCACCGCGCTAGAGTGGCGCACCGGCGAGAAGCGCTGGAGCAAACGCGGCTACAAAAAGGGCACTGTTTTGGCTGCGGGCGAACACCTGCTGCTGCTGGGCGAGGAGGGGGAACTGGCCTTGGCCAAGCCGGAAGAGAAGGAACTGCGCGAGGTGTGGCGCATGCCCGCATTTGGTGAAGCCGGCCCCGCAGGCAAAAAGGCCTGGACCATGCCCGTGGTGGCGGAGGGCATGGTGCTGGTGCGGGATGAGGAAAAATTGGTGTGTCTGGAACTGTCGCCGGCCGGTAAATGAGGATGCAGTAAGTCTTAGATATGGTGGAAAGCGCAAGAGGGGCAGCGTTTCGCTGTCCCCCTTGCTTATTCAGCTAGACCGATGGCTTCGGCTCACCACTTGAACTGGCCGCCGAAGTTCAGGCCGTAAGCCCAGAAGTTGCCGATGTCCCAGGTGGGCAGGGGGGCCGCCGGGCCGGTGTAGGTGGTGGGGCCGCTGAAGGAAGCCGATTGGCTCGGGTTGATCAGGGGGCTGATCTGCTCGGCCGAACGGGCGGCCTGGCTGAGGTAAAACCCGCTGAATCCGATGAACAGGTTCAGCCTGGCCGTGACATCGTAGCCCACATTCATGCCCACCTCGGGAAGGACCGCGAAATTGGCATCCCGGTAGTTGCCCTCATTGCTCGGTTGTGCCAGATAACCGCCCGGGTAACCCAGGGGCATGCCCGGTGAGGAGGAGAACAGGTTCCCCAGTCCTGTCCCCGTGATCTTGATGTCGCTCGCCGTGGCGCCCAGCGCAACCTTGGTGTAGCCCTGCACCGTCCAACGGTCGAACCGGCCCGTGGCTTTCAGCCCCAACTGGCCGCCGTAAAAATTGTTGGTGGTGCTGAACCGGTCTGTGGTCATCAGATAAAGGGGATCGTAGGTTTGCCGACTGTAGGTGGAGAGGCTTGTGTATTCGTCGAGGATCACCCAGCGGAAGCCGGTGATGCCATCCAGCCGCCAGACACTGCCTGTGGACAGGCGCATGGGCAGGTTAGCCTCGAAGCTCTGCAGGTCGATCGCGGTGCCTAGGCTGGCAGTGCCGGAGTAGGAACCGGGAACCGCCACTCCCGTGGAGTCTGGAACCCCGCCCAACTGGGCGTTGTTGAAGGCGATGCTGAGGGGTTGGGCGCCTGGCAGCCCGCTGTTGGTGAAGGTTCGGCTGTTGGTCTGCTGGCCTAGGAACAGGTAGCTCACCTCGAAACCCAGTGAGCGGTCGTCAGAGAGCCAGCCCCCCAGGCTGATGCGGGCGCCCGAACTGGCGCCAAATCCGATGTCGCCTCCCGCCAGGATCTGGGTTCCCGGCGCGCCAACCACGCCGGCACGCCCGCTGGGGCCGGTCACATCGGCGGGCCCGGTGGTGAGAATGGGCGGGGAGTTCTCGCCGGAAATCCACCAGAGCAGGTATTCCAGCCCGACATAGAAATTCGGATCCTTCAGATCCGTGGAGCATTGCAGCGGGCCGGACATGGCCGGCTCGTACCCGGGATTTGCCTCTAGGTTCCAGATGGGTGAAAGGCCGGTTTCCTGGGCAACCGCTTGCTGCCGGGAAACCACCAGGGCGGCCATTGCCAAAACCAATGTTATGCCCAATCGTTTGAAACCAGTGGCGCGCATCGCGTTCACCCTCCAGCAGGTCCGACCGGATTCTCCTCCCGTGGCGCGGGAGGAGGATCGTTTGCAATCTTCCTGATGTTCCGAATCGGCCGGACGGCGTGGCAGGGGGTTGTGAAGGTTTTTGATTTGACAAAGTTCGGCCCGCAGGTCTGACGCTTGTGCGCAGCCTGACGGAATGGCATGGCGTGCAGGAAATGCAATGCGCGCGGGCGGCACCGGTCACCCGGGGGGCACCGGGTGTTCCGGTTATGCGGGCCTGGCGATCAGGGTTTCCACCAGGTGTTCAGTTTTCGCTCAAGTCGGGCAGCCGTATCCGGGTGGGACGCCAGGAGGTTGTTTTCCTCCAGGGGGTCGTCCTTCAGGAGGTACAACTCACGGCCGACACCGCGGCCGGGCTTTTTCTCGGCCTGCACGGTTGAGGGATTGGGGACCACCAGTTTCCAATCTCCATCCACCACATAGCGATAGGTCAGGCTGGCTTCGGGCTTGTCCAGGTCCACTGCATCGTGCAGGAAACACTCGCCAAACACGGGGCCGCGGTTTTTCACAGCCTGGTCATCGAGCAGATTAATGCCTTGCATGGAAGGCGGCGGCGTCAGGCCTGCGGCGCGCAGCAGGGTGGTGGTGAGGTCGAGGCTGCTGACCGGGGTGTCGATGGATGCCGGCGGGATCTTGCCGGGTTGATGCAGGATGATCGGGGTGCGGAGTCCCGTGTCGTATTGCGACTGCTTGCTGTCCGCCCGGAATTGCGGTTTTTGCGGATCCTGTATCCAGCCATTGTCGGTCACATAGGCCACCAGGGTGTTGTCCTGCAGGCCGCGCTTTTCGAGCTGGCCCAGCAGATCGCCAATCGTCTCGTCAAACCACTCGCACATGGCCCAGTACTTGGCCACATGGAGTGAAGGGTGTTTGCCCCTGTATTTGGCCAGAAGCCGCTCCGGCGGATTGTGGGGCTGATGCGGCAGCATGGGGGCGTACCAGACAAAGAAGGGTTTACCGGCCGTTTTGGCCTCATCAAGGAAGCGGGTGATGGGTTCCAGGGTGCTGCGGCCGATCTCGAGCCCGGTGTCGCCGTGCCGGCCACCGCGGGCGGGGTCGCCATGGGTCATGGCGTGGGTGAAACCGGATGCCCTGGGGTCTCCCATCCACCATTTACCGGTTTCCAGGGTCAGGTAACCGTGATCCTTGAGCAGGGCCGGCAGCCTGGGTTGCTGCTGCAGGAATCCCTGCATGCGGGCCACCTCGGCGAGGAACCTGGGATCCTTGTAGCGTTTGGCCTTGTCCACTCCGGCGGGCAGCGGTGGTTCATTTGCGGTGAGTTTGGTCTGGTGCGGGTACCGTCCGGTCACCAGCGCGGACAGAGAGGGACTGCACAGGCTGCTGGGGACATATCCCTTGTTAAATTTTCTTCCTTTTTGCGCCATCCGGGCGAGGTTTGGCGTCTGGATCGTGGGATGGCCCATGAAGCCATAATCGGTGAAGGCCTGGTCATCCGAGATGATCAGGATGATGTTGGGGGGAGCAGGATTCCCGGGGGCAACCGACGGGGTGATCACCAGGACGAGGGCCAAAAGAGCGGTCATGGGCGCAACCCAGGGTTGGGGGAAGAGGTTCAAGATTAACTGGCAAAAGTAACATTTTGGCCTGAGAATAGGAAGCAATTCAGGCAAGGGGCTAGTGGGGGTGACGATGCAGAAGTTGACAGCGCTGTCGGGACTGGTGCTGGCCTGTCTGGCGCTTTTCCCCCCCGGACGGGCCCTGGCCGACCGGGGCTACTTTGGCGGGGATTCCCGTGAGGCCCAGAAGTATGGTTGGCTGTCGAGCTACCAGGAAGGCCTGGACCAGGCCCGCAAGCTGCGCAAACCCATGATGCTGGTGTTCAGGTGTGTGCCCTGAACGGATTGCCACGAGTTCGACGGGCAGGTTGTCCGTCTGGAAAAACTCGGCAAAGAAGCGAACAAATTTGTTCGGGTGCGTGTGACCCGTATCGAAGGGGCTGACCTCAACCAGTTCAAGTTTGACTATGACCTGACCTTCATGGTGTTTTTTCTCGACAGCGAGGGCCGGATTGTTTCCCGCTATGGCGGGCGCGACATGAAGGACGCGGACAACCGGCAGTCGCTGGAGGGCCTGGCCCATGTGATGCGGGAGGTGGCGAGGACTGCCGCCGAGGAACCCGACCGGGTGATTCCCAAACCGACCGGCCAGCCCGTTTTTGCGGAGCGGCTGGGCGGCGGGGGTAGGGGGTGCATGCACTGCCACCAGGTGCAGGAAGCCATCAACCGGAATCTGGCAAGGAACTTTGATTGGGACCCGGAGACGCCCTGGCGGTACCCGTTGCCTGAAAACATTGGCGTGCGCCTGCATGTGGACCGGGGAAATCTGGTGGAAAAGGTGCAGGCCGATTCGGCAGCGGCCAAGGCCGGGATCCAGCCGGGTGACAAGATCAGGCAGGTGGGGAACATTCCTGTGCTCTCCTTTGCGGACATGCAGCAGGGCCTGGAGGAGGCGCCCCGCGAGGGGAAACTGAGTCTGGTCTATCGGCGGGATGGGAAGGATAGGGAGGCGACCCTGCAGCTTGCACCCAGGTGGAAAAAGACGGACATCACCTGGCGCACCTCGCTGCGTGGGCTGATACCCACGGTTCCGCTGGCTGGCAAGAACCTGACGGCCGAGGAAAAAGCCAGCCTCGGCCTGCCTGCGAAGGCCCTGGCCTTCCGTCAGCGCGACAGCATCCCCCAGACTGCAAAGGATGCCGGTATCAAGCCGGGAGACATTGTCCTGGGGGTGGAGGGCAGGGATTTGGAGATGGATGTGTATGGTTTTCAGGATTGGGTTCGCAGGGAATTTCTGATCGGGGACACGCTGAAGGTGAGCCTGATGCGTGACGGGAAGCGGATGGTTTTGCCGGTGGTTCTGGGACGCCGCTGATGTGCGGCAAGAGGAGGTGTGTGATGCGTGCGACTGTGAAAAGTTTGTGGATGGCGGCTGCTGTGGGACTGATGCCAGGCCTGGTGATGGCCCAGCCCCCGGAGCGGGGCGGCGGTGGCGCTGGTGGTCCCAGTGGCCCCGGTAGCAACCCTGGCCAGATGATTGAGCGTCTGAAAGAGTTGGACGCCAACAAGGATGGCAAGATCAGCAAGGACGAGGTGAAGGACAACGAAAGACTGATGCGCCTCTTCGAACGCATGGATGCGGACAAGAACGGCGAGTTGACCAAGGAAGAGATCCAGAAGGTGCTTTCCCAAATGGAAGCCCTGCAGGGGGGCGGGGGCCGCGGGCGCGGCCCTGGTGGAGAGGGGCGCGGTGAGCGGGGTGGCCGGGGCGAGCGCCCGGATGAGGACCGTGGCCCCCGCGGCATGGGCCCCAGAGGTCCCGGCGGCCCGGGTGGCTTTGGGCCCTTTGGCGGGCTGATCCCACCGCAGATGATGGAGCGATTGAACCTGAGCGGCGAACAGCGCGAGAAGGTGGGTGCCCTGCAGCGGGACTTCATGGCCAGGCAGGAGGAAATGGGCCAGCAGGCCCAAAAGAAGCTGGAAGAGGTGCTTACCGAAGAACAACGCGAACAGTTCCGCAGGATGCGCGAGGAGATGCAGCCCGGCGGCCGTGAGGGGGGCCGCGGGAGTGACCGGCCCCGTGGCGAGGCCGGCCCCGAAGGCGGTCGTCGGCCTGAGGGAGTGCGCTCCGCACCGGATCGCCGGGATAACGAGGAAGGTGCCCCGCAGCCTCCCGGGGGCGAAGGCCCCCGTCGGGGTGGGGAAGGCCGGGGGCCGGGTGGTCCCGGAGGATTTGGCCCCGGCGGTCCTGGTGGCCCCGGCGGTCCCGGTGGTTTTATGATAATGATGCCCCAACCCGGGCAGTTGCTGCCACCCCCCGTGGTAGAGCAACTCAAGCTCACCGGTGAGCAGAAGGAAAAGTTGGAGAAGCTGCAAAAGGAAACCACCGAGAAGCTGGAGAGCATTCTCACCGAGGACCAAAAGGCCCGCATGAAGGAAATGCGTGAACGCATGCGAGGCTTCGGCGGTGCCGGCGGTCGCGGTCCTGGTGGACCGGGAAGCCCTGGCGGTCGCGGTCCGGGCGGTGAAGGAGGCCGACCCCCGCGTCCCAATCAGGATTGATGTGGATGGCTGAGAACACAGGAGGGGCCGGATGGTGAATACTATCCGGCCCCTCCTGATTTTTATCCCGCCAAGCGGTTGGTTAGCGCGGTCCGCCGCGTGCTGGCTTGCGGGGGCCACCCTTGCCGCCGCGTCCGCGGGGAGGGCCACCCGGGCCGCTGGGCCTGCCGGGGCCACCGCCAAAACGAGCCGGACCCGATCGACTGCCATACTTCACCGGGCCGCCCTTGCCAGCCGGGCGCCTGCCACGGTTGCCAAAGCCTGGGCCACCGCTGGGAGGGCCGTCAAAATCGCCCCGGGGGCCGCCACGGAAGCCTTCCGCAGGGGCACGGTCATCGAAGGACTCGAAGTCTTCCTCGTTCTGGGGAGGCAGATTGATGGGCAATTCCGCCAGCAGGGCCGGGTCGATGCGGTCCACCGGGATCTTGCGACCGCTGAGGCGTTCTATGGCCCCCACCAGGCGCCGCTCCTCGGGCTGGCACAGGGAGACCGCCTTGCCGCTGTTGCCGGCCCGGCCGGTCCGGCCGACGCGGTGGACATAGGTTTCCGGGTCACCCGGCATGTCGAAGTTGATGACATGGCTGATGCCGTCCACATCGATGCCGCGGGCGGCGATATCGGTGGCCACCAGCACGCGGGTGCGTCCGTTCTTGAAGTCGAACAGGGCCTTGATGCGGGCGTTCTGCCGCTTGTCGCCGTGGATGGCGCCGGAGGGAATACCCGAGCGTGACAGCACGGTGGCCACGCGGTCGGCGCCATGCTTGGTACGGGTGAAGACGATAGCCCGTTCCGGCTCGTTGATGCGGAAGTAGGCGGTCAGTGTGGCGTTCTTCGCCTCGCGCGGGACGATCAACACCGATTGCTCGATGATCTGCATCGGCGTCTTCTCGGGCTTGATCTCCACGCGGACCGGGTCCTTAAGCAGCGACCTGGACAACTCAACGATGGGCCCCGGCATGGTGGCGGAGAAGAGCATGTTCTGCCGCTTGGCGGGCAGCGCCGCGGTGATGAACTTCAGGTCGGGCGCGAAGCCCATGTCGAACATTCGGTCCGCCTCGTCAAGCGTGAGCATCTCTACGGCCGACAGGTCGATCAGCCTCTGGCGCATCAGGTCAACCAGGCGTCCGGGCGTGGCGATGAGGGCGTCCACGCCGTTGCGCAGTGCGCGCGTCTGGATTTCCTGGCTGATGCCGCCCACGACTGCGATCACGCGCAGAGGAGTCTTGCGGCCATAGGCGATGAAGCTGTCGCGAATCTGCATGGCCAGTTCGCGGGTGGGCGCGATGACCAGCGCGCGGATGGGGCGCCTGGCACCTGGCTTGGGCAGTGCCCCCGCGAACAGGCGGTGGATGCTGGGCAGTGCGAAGGCGGCGGTTTTGCCGGTGCCGGTCTGGGCGATGCCAAGCACATCGCGACCTTCCAGGGCGGCGGGGATGGCGCCTGCCTGGATGGGGCTAGGGGTGGTGTAACCTTCGGCCTCGACGGCCTGGAGTACCGGTTCAATCAAACCAAGTTCACTAAAAAGCATGGGCGTGCGTATCCATCAGGTCAAGGGAATAGACCACCGGGCACACCAGCGAGGTGTGAGGTCGGCGGTTCCAGGACCGAATGAATGGAGCGCTTCGCGCCCGGAAAAAGACATTGGCCTGGCGAAATCCAGTGCCAAACTAACCGGGCAAATGGACTTGTTCATGGATGTTAACAGAAAAGGAACAGGTCACCCAATGGCAAGTGGCGAGTTCCCCCGGCAGTTCGGGGCAGGTTTTGTTCCGGTTATGCGCTGCGTCCCCCGAAAAGGCCTGTTTTTCACCGTGGAAAAAACATCGTAAGAATTCGCCCGGGCCTTCGCTGGTAACCGGGGGGGAGCGGTGCGCCCCCCCCCGCTGGAGGGTGGCGCCATGTTCGATTGGGATCGGCTGCATTTCTACTGCGAATGGATCGCATGGATGGTGCTTTTGCCGCACCGTGCGGTGATGGGATTGGTGTTCGGCGACTGGTGGAGCCATTTGCTCGACGGTTAGCCTCCCCAAAAAACACCATCGCCCCGGGGCCTTGCGGCCGGCCGGGGCGATGGTCCATCCGGGAAGGATGTGGGCGACGATCAGGGCATGTCCAGCGACTGCTCGGTGGCCAAGTGGCGCAGCTTGCGCATGCTGCGGGCGTGCAACTGGCGCACGCGCTCCTTGGTGATGCCGAATCGCTGGCCGATCTCTTCCAGCGTCATGCCGCGGTCGCGGGCGGTCTGCTCGCCGCCGGGGTTGATGCCGGCCCGCATGCGGATGATCTCGCGCTCGCGGGGGTCCAGCTTGCCCAGCAGGGTGTTGACGCTCTCGGCGACCAGCTCCTGGCGGGAGAGGATCGACTGCTCGTCGGTGCGGGCGTCGGGGCTGAGCATCAGCACCTCGTCCTGGCCGGTGACGAAGCGCTCGCGGCGCTGCATCTCGTCGGGCACGCTGCG
>DKBS01000201.1:0-154 GCA_002451275.1 Planctomycetaceae bacterium UBA6894
GCGTTTGGGAACGCGCGAGTGAGCGAGGCTTCGCCATTGTGCCACTTGCCGGTGGCGAATGTGGTGTAGCCGGCTTCGCGCAGCGTTTCAGGCAGAAGCTTGACGCCTTTTAGCTCATTGGGCACCTCCAGCCAGGTGCGGCCGCTCATCAGCA
>DKBS01000201.1:398-15311 GCA_002451275.1 Planctomycetaceae bacterium UBA6894
AGCCAGGTGCGGCCGCTCATCAGCATGGCCCGGCTGGGGATGCAGACGGCCCCGCTGTTGGAGCCGAAGGTGTAGTTGGCCCGGAAGCTCATGCCCCGACGGACGAGGGAGTCCATGTGCGGGGTGCGAATATGCGGGTTGCCCCAGGCGCCGATGGTGTCGGCGCGCTGGTCATCGGCGAAAAGAACCAGGATGTTGGGCCTTGAGGGACCTGTCTGCCCAGGGCAAAGGGCCAGCAGGGCGCAAGCCAAAAGGCTGGTCATATGCCACCGCCCACCAGGGTTTTCAGTTCTGTGATGGCGCGGAGGACGCCTTCCTTGGGGTCTTCGTTCGCCTCGTGCTCCACCGCGAGGTAACCCCGGAAGTTGACCTTTTGCAGCATGGCTACCAGGCGCTTCAGGTCGGCGGGTTCCTTGGCTTTCCCCTTGGGATGCATCTCGGTCTTGAGTTGGGCGACCACGGCGTAGGGGGCAATTTTTTCCAGATCGCCGTAGGGATCATCCGTGCGGAAGTTGCCGGTGTCGAGGTTGACGCCGAAGTTGGGGTGGTTGACCGCCTTGACGAGCGTGAGGAGATCCTCCACCCGCGCGGTGATGCCACCATGGTTTTCGAGGGCCAGGATGACGCCGTATCGGGCGGCGTGGTCGCAGGCCTGGCCGATGGCGTTGATGCAACGCTCCTGGGCCTTGGCGAGCGTGTCGCCCTTGGGCAGGTTGCCGGCGAAAATGCGGATGGTCTTTCCGCCCAGGATGGAGCATTTTTCCACCCAGTCGTTCACCAATTGCAATTGGGATTTATGCTTGGCCGCATCGGGCGTGGTGAAGTCGTTGCCCACGGCGGTGCCGGTGATGTCGAGACCCAGTCTGGCGCAGTGGAGCTTGTAGCGCGCCATGGCGGCGTTGGAAGTGTCGGCAAAGTAGTAGGAAGTGGGTTCGATGGCGCCGAGTCCGATACCGGCGACCCAATCGGCGAACTGTTCCATGGTCATTGAGGGCTCGGATTTGCCCTTGAGATCGAGGAACTTGCGGAAGCTGTAGGCGGCCACTGCAAGTTTGATGAGCGGCTGGCCGTTGCGTCTGATCGGATCGATGGCGCGGGCGGTCGCGAGCGGGAGGGTGGTCAGGCCACCCAGGGCCACGGTGGCAAAGTTCCTGCGGGAAAGCTTGAACATGTGAATGGTTCCAAACCGTGGGGTGGCAAGGCGGTTTGAAGCCAAGTGTAAACGATGGCGTGGACTGGGGGTGAAAAAATTCAAACCCGCGCCGGGGTGCTGTTTCTGAAGGGAAGGTGGTGGATCGGGATCAATTCCAGACCAGCACGGGCAGCAGGGCGGCCAATGCCATCAGGGCGGCCACGCCGACCCATTCATACACCAGCAAATCAGGAATGGGGCCTTCCTGCACCAAACCGGCGGGCGGGCCCCACAGGGTGTCCAGAAGGGCACGCATCCAGCCGATGGTGAGCAGTGCCAAGAGCAAGGCGCCTGTCAGGGCCCAGACGATATGGATGGACAATCCCTCCTCCACGGTCCAGTCGGATGCGTTGAAGGTGATCCAGGGTGGTGTGCCGACGAATGCCGCTCCCACCAGGAGCCAAGCGGCTTCCAGACGGGGTGCCTCGATTCCCAGGCCCCCCATGCGATGGAATGCCCCCTGCCCCAACCGGGCCTTCACGGCACCCATCAGCCAGGCCGCGGCCAGGGTCACAGGCACCAGGGTGAACACCAATTCGATACCGGCTCCCGGGCGGTGCGCGCAGGCGGCCATCCCCACGCCTGTCCAACCGTGGATTGCGGCCACGAGAGCGTCGGGCAGGGCCCGGCTTCCGAGGGTTTCCAGCGCGCCGGCCAAGCCGATGATGACGCCGGCAATCACCAGCCACCGCGTGGCCTCGGTGTGGTCACCGGGGACCATGGAGGCGATGAACAGGGTGATCGCCATGCCGCCCGCGGCAAGAAAGGCCCGCCAAGTTCCGGAGCTGGTACGGCCGACCAGGGTGAGGCCGGGAAAAGTGATCAGGGTCCAAACGGTGACCAGTCCCAGCAGGGCCAGGGAACCGTTGGCGTGCCCGGACTTGCCTAGCCAGTAAATGGCGAAGGCGGCCAGCGGCGCCCCCCGGGTCATCACCATCGGACCGATGCTGGGGGACCAGAGCCGGGCGGCCTTTTCCAGCGAGGCCCAGAGGCCCGCCAGCCAGGCATTCGGATGCCGGAAAATGGAACCCAGGCGGAAAACCAAATCCTGGCCCCGTTTCAGGGGTGTGGTGGAGGATCCCTGGCTTTGCCGTCGTCGCCGGGCCATTTCCTGGGCCAGGGCCGGGACCCGCAGCATCTGGTACCAGCGCATGGCGGCGTTGCCGGCCAGCATCCAGGTGGCCAAGCCGATCCAGCCCAGCGAGGCGATCACCAACACCAGGCCCAGGCTTGCCGAGGTGGAATTGGCAAGCGAACCCTTGGCGTCTGCACGAAGGCGGGCCCTGGCCAAACCGGAAAGCAGCGTGATGCTGCCAACGGCCCCGATGGCGACCTGAACCGGCGTGGAATCGAGCCAGCCATCACTGGTGCGCAAGAGCAGGTAGGCCCCGGCGTGAACCGACATGCCACCGTAGAACAAGGCGCTGGAGGGGGTGGGCCCTTCCATGGCCCTGGGCAACCAGCGCATCAAAGGCCATTGGGCCGATTTGCCGGCCGCCGCCAGCAGAATGAAACAGCCAACGATGGTGGCGTCCGGCAGCTCGAGGTGATCCAGGGTGGCCAGCGAAGTGTCGTGCGCCCGGAAGAGCATCCAGGTGACGGCGAGCAGCAGTCCGGTATCTGCCACCCGGTAGAAGGCGAATACGGTGCGGGCGCCGGCCTGTGGCCCGGGGCGGGAATGGTAAAAGCCGATGAGCAGCACCGAGCAAAAGCCGATGATCTCCCACCAGAACGCCGTGAGAGCCAAGGTCCCTGAAAAAATGAGCCCCAGCATGGAGCCGGCGAAGAGGCTGCCAACCATGAAAAACCGGCTGAAAGAGGGTTCACGGTGGAGGTAGGTGCGCGCGAAGCGCATGGAGCCGAGGGCCATGCTGGAGGACAAAAGCCCGATCAGCAGGGCCGAGCCATCCAGTCGCCACAACCCGCTGGCATGCGCATGGTCCGATCCGGTCAGGGCCGGATTGATCGGCAGGTCCACCGGAGTTTGTCCCGACCAGATCCGGTGGCCCGTGAGGAAAATCAAAACCAGCAGCGAGGTGAAAAGGCTCGCCTGCGCGACCGAGGCGACAGGTTTCTCCCACCGTTCGGTGGGCCTGCGGAACGCCAGCAGCAAAGCCAGGCTCAAGCCGCACGCGATGGGACCAAAAACCGCCAAGCCCAGGCCGAGGGAAAGCTGAAATTCCCCGATGGCTGATTCGCCCATGGTCATGCCCCGATGGCGGGATTGGGGGAGCCGATCCAGGCAATCGGCAGATCTTCCCTGCCGGCGCTGTGGCAAGCCCGTGAATCTGGGGCGATGGCGATCGCCGCCAGTTCTTCAGGAGTGTGCCGGATCTCGGTGGCGGTCCAGTCGGGCTCGATGCGCCACTGGAGGTCGGAGGCCGGATCGATCGCCACCAGCGTGAACCACTGGTGCTCCACCTTGCGGGCCACATCGGGATTTCCACGCGCCGCGGCGACGACGCGCTCGACCGGAGCCTCGACCATCATCAGCAGTCGCACGGGTGTATGGATCTCGATCATCTGCCGTGGCAGGCCGGTGCGCAGGTCGCCGCAGGCGCCCTCCATCACCCCCACGAGGCTGACGGGATTGTGGGGCAGCTTGGTGCCCGAACCGTAGCGGACCGGATCGACCCGTGAAAAATAGTACTCGAGATTGATGCCCACGCAGACCGGGGTGATGGCGGCGAGGATGGCGGTCACCGTCGCTCCCGAGGGATCCTGCCAGGGGTCGTAGGAGACCAGGAAGCATCGCCTGTCGAGGAACAGGCCGCGGGTGCGTGACCTTCTGCCGATGAAGGCCATGGCATTGGTGGCATGGCCCAGCTCCGGCCTGGGTTGTGCCGGATCGACCGACCGTTCCATCACATGGGCGATGGCGTCCTCGGGCCTTGATCCGGGGCGGATGGTTACGAATCGCCTGCAGCGCTCGGCCGCGTTGGCGCGGGCCGCCTGATCCAGCATGTTTTTTGCCTGGACCAACAGGGTGGAATGGGATGGCGGGACCAGGTCGGTGTCGATGAGGGTGATGCGATCGGAGCAGGTGTCGTGGCCGCCTCCCAGGAACCAGGTGTCGTCGGGTATGACGAGTCCGCGCTTGGCCAATTCAGCACGGACCTCGGGCCGGTTGGCCAGCATGGCCAGGAGGCGGGCGTTGTTGTATCCCTCGTGCCCGCCACAGGCACCGCAATCGTAAGCGGACTTGTGGGGATTGTTGGCGCTGCTGGAACCGTGCCCCAGGACCACCACCAGGCCGGCCATATTGCCCGTCATGCCGATGGTGCGCAGCAGGTTTTGCACGCGGTTGGCTTGCTCGGTTAGGGAAAAGGCCCGCACATCCTCGAGATCCTCGTTTTCGGAAAGATCGAGGCTGCTGGAATTGCCGTGGTTGCCCACCCGTTCGATGAAATCATTGAATTGATGCCGCCAACGCGGGACGAACAGGCCAGCAACCATCATCGGGAAAGCCGCCAAGGCGCCCAGGGCGCCGGCAAGCGCGCCGAGAAAACGATGGCGAAGGGAGGATTCCGCCAGACGGGCCACGCGCGCCACGGAGGCGTTCCGTTTTTGGATGAGGGCTGTGCGTTGGCAGGTCGGGCGTTCGCGGACCATGTGGGCCGCGCGCACACCGAGCGGGGCCAGCGTCCTGCCTCCGGGAGTCCTCTCGTCGAGCCAGGCGACCGGCAACCCGAAAAACCCGGGCGCTCCCCAGGTGCGGACGGCTGGGAAAAGCTCCTCCATGGCGCGGCGGAATGATTCCTCACGCTCGTCGATGCAGGTCATCACATCCAGCAAGGGGCGGGGGGCCGGACAGCCGCCGGTATCGGACTCAGGGCCGCGCGGGGGCCTCATGGAAAGCGCCGAAAGGACCTGGGAGCGCAGATGGGCCTCGAGGGCTTCCTGCCAGAGGGCCCTCCGGCGATCGGGGCTGAAATCGAGGGCGGCGCGGACCAGCCTGGCCCGGGCGTTGTCGGACGCGGAGCGAAGGGCGGCTGCATCGAAGGGTGCCGGTTTCACAAGAGAGAGCGCACAGGCCAGCTCCCAGGCATGCTGTTCACGGGGTTCGGCTTGATTGGCGGAGCGCACGATGGGATCGAGTAGGGCCCGCAACTCGGCGGGGGTGTTCGCGGCGTTGGGCGGAACCAGTTTTTCCGTGAGCACCCAATCGCGAGCGAGGTGGTACTCGACGAGAAGCAATCCGGCGATGAAGTCGATGAGCCGGACGGGCATGTCGCGGTGGGGGCGGTCCTCCGGATGCCTCTCGAGGCGGTGGAACATTCCCGCCCATCCCGGATGGCGGAAGAGTGTGGACAGCAACGCGGTCTCGAGGCTGTGGGCATCGGGAGCACCGATCAATTCCAGGATGGCATCGGCCGGGTCCTGATCCTCATCCAGACGCCTGCGTGCGTCGGTGGCGAGGGAATCACCAAAAGTGTCGAAGATGCCACCCTGCGCGAAGCGGGCCAGTAGCATTGACCAAAACCGGTCCTGGCTTGGCGAGGGACTCTCGCTCATGCCCCGGTCGAGGTAGACAGAGCAGGAGGGCACCAGGCAGGCACGGGTGGCGGCCGCCAAGGGTTGCGATCTTGCCACCTCCACCATTTCGGCCAGGGTGAGGAATTCCGACGCCGGGTGGTGTTGATTCCCTGGCCATGGAAGTTTGCGGGCTTCCTCCCACAGATCGAGGGCAGCCCGGCCCCCGGGGAGGCGGTGTTCCAGCCACCATGCCCGGCTGCGGGGGGAGATGCGCGGGGCGGGGTGGTCCAGGAATGCCTGCTCCAGGGCGGCGGTGGTCAGGGAGCCGACCAGCCGGCAATCTTCCGGATGCCAGCCCAGCCGATCGCGTGCCTCCAGAAGGTCGCGACGGTTGATTTTTCCGGCGCCAAACAGGCGGTAGTATTCCAGCTCATCTAAGTAGCCCTGGGCCGAGTGGAGGGTGCCGGCCTTGGCGACGGCCTGGTGGAAGGGAAGGTCCTCGAAGGCGTGCAGGGTGTTGTGGTGGATGAAGACCTCAATCGGGCCCTGGTCCGGAAGGTAGTGGGCGAGGTGGTCCAAGACCCTGAGAAGGGTGCCGCGGTCCAGTGGTCCGGACCGGGTGTATGTGCCGTGGTGGGAGGTGGTATTCATGGGTGAGGAAACGGTCGGCTATGGATCAATAAATCCATTGGGCGGCCAGATAAAAGGATGGCACGCCCAGCACCACCAGGAACGGAAAGCTGATACCCAAGCCTGTGGTGAAGTAAATGGATGGATTGGCATCCGGAATGGCCATGCGCATGGCAGCCGGCGCGGCGATGTTGCTGGGGGCTGAGACCAGAGCGGCGAACAGGATGGCGCTGCCCATTTCCATGCCGATGAGTTTGGCCACAAAGATGGCCAGGACCCCCATCGCCAGCGGGAACAGGGTGCCGAACAGGGCCAGTTTCCAGACCCCCTTGCCCAGGGAGGTGAGCTGCTCGCCGGCCTTCATGCCGTTTTCAAACAGGAAGAGGCACATGACGCCGCGGAACGGCAGGTCGAAGAAGGGGCGGGTGCGCTCGTATTCGCTGGGCACGGTGAGATAGCCCACCAGGATGCCACCGAGCAGGAGGTAGATTCCCGGGGACTTCAGCTCATGCAGCAGGAGGGAGAGCATGCTGTCGTGGTGGCCGGAATCGCCTTCCGTTTTCCCGGCATGGCCCTTGGCATGCTGAGGCGCGGGCATCAAGGCCCGGCGGATCACGCTGACCTGCCCGCCCTTGGGGTGCGAATCCAGGTCGATGCCGGACTCTCTTTCCGCGACCTGCAGGTCGGCCAGGAGTTCCGCCTTGGACGCCTTCCGGGTGAGGGCGCGGAACAGCATGATGCCGACGAGGATACCGGGGATTTCCATGACAGCCAGCATGGCGGCCATGTAGCCGTCCTTGGGTAGCTGGAAGCTGTTGACCAGGGCCATGGAGACGGCGAACAGGCCGGCGCTGTCGGAGCCATAGAGCGCGCCCAGGGCGCAGGCGTTGGGATTGTCGAGCCGCAGCACCTTGAGCAGCACCAGCACGGCGAGGATGGAGACCAGCGTATTTGCTAAAAAACCTGTCGCAAAAGGCACGATGCAATGCAGCAGGCTGGATTCGCCCCGCAGGTCGTGGCCGCCCTCGTAGCCGATGGCCAGGAGCAGGTACACGACAATCAACTGGTAGCCCTCGGCGGGGAACCGGATGTCGCTCTTGATGAGCTTGGAGACGAGGCCGAGGAAGAAGAAGAGGACCAGGGGGCCCATGAGGTTCTGCTTGGCGGCGACGGCGATCTTGTGCAGCAGGACGCGGGAGCCCGAATCTTCCAGGGGGTAAACGAGGGTGAGGATGGCCTCCTCCGAGGTTTCACCCTCCATGCGGGCGAACACCTGGAACGTGCCATCGTGGGTGGGTGTCCATTCCGCCTTGCCCTCGGTGTTGGTCTTCAGGGCGAATTCGGGGGGCGTGCCCTGGGATTTGCTCTCAGGGTCGCGGATGGAGATGTCCACCTCGGACACGGGCTTTCCGTTGCGCAGGAGCTGGAGGGTGATGGAGCCGTTCTCGTTGAAAACAGGCATGATTTCCATGCCCAGTTCCGGGATGGGCTCGAATTGGTTCAGCGCATCGGGGTTGCCTCGCATGGATTTGACATAGAGGCTGTGCAGCCGGCCATCGCCATCGCGGTGCCGGTGCACCACGGCGACAGAAACGGGAAGGTTGGGCGCTTCGGACCCCAGGGGCACCTCACCCAGCAGATGGTTGCTCCGAAACCTGAGAGGGAGCGGGACCGCGGGCTTGCGGGGGTCCGTCTTGGACCAGGCTTGGAGGTTGCCGATGTCTGCCAGGCGGGTGGGATCGGTGGAGCTGGTGGCGGGGTCGGCAATCACCTCGACTTGCCGCTTCGCGCCATCCACCTTGCCGAATTGCAGGAAAAACACATCCGCCCTGCTAATGGAGGTGGTGACCAGGCAGAGGGCCATCGCCAGGAAGGCGCTTGATCGCATGGGAAGATTTCCTCACTGAATGGTGTGGTCGGGGCAGTTTGGGGTCTTTCACCCGGGGTGATGGCCGGAACCTGTTGCCTGATGACTGTTTCTGTCGATCCTTCCAATCCGGTTGGCCGGGGGCAACCGCATCCGGATTACAAGGCGGAAAGGATTTGGATAATTGACAGTTTCTTCAGGTTCTCCGGCTGAAGGTTGCGACATCGACAGGATTCTCCCTTGTTTTGAAAACAGGTTCTTTCCGGGCAGGGGTCATGGTTGCCACCAGGTCGCGAAAGGCAGGATGGCACCGATGCACATGAAGGCCACGATGGAAAGCCATTCCATCAGCCCCAAATCCGGGATGGGCCCTTCCAGAACCGGTCCTGAGGGTTCGCCCCACAAGGTTCCGAGCAGGGTCCTGGTCCACCCGATGGTGAGCAGGGCCAGAATCACCGTTTGGGCAAGGGCTAAAAGAAAACCGTGGTGCATGAACACCTCGACCGACCAGTCGGATGTGTGGAAGATGATCCATGGGGGCACGCCGGTGAAGGCTGCGCCGACCATCAACCAGCCCGCTTCCAGACGGGGTACATCGACTCCCACTCCCTCCAGCCCCTCCCAAACGCATTTTCCAACCCGCGCCTTGATAGTGCCCATCAGCACGGTGGCGGCGAGTGTGACCGGAAGCATGGTGGCGACCAACTCCCAGCCAATCTGAGGCCGGTGGGCGGCAGCCGCCAAGCCCACGCCGGTCCATGCCTGGATGGTGGCGACAAGCGAATCGGGCAACCGTTTTCCGCCCAGGGCGGCCAAGGCCCCAACAGCGGCTATCGCCAGCCCGCCAAACATCAGGATTTGACCGGGCAGGCCTTCCCCGTTCCCAACCTGCGAGGCGCAAGCGAGCGCGATGGTGGAGGAAAAGGTCGCCAAACCGGTGCGGAACGTTGAGGAGATCTGTTCGGCTCCGAGCCAGTACACCAGATAAAACCAGCAGGGTGTGAGCACCAGCACCAAGGCCAGCGGGGTGATATCCGACCCAGGATCGCCGGCCTGACACAGCCAGGCGGAAACGGGGACCAGGGGTGTGAACAGGCTGATGGCGATGCTCTTGCCGCGGGCGGCAATCCACGCGGCGGAAGCCCCGAGAGCCCGTTGGAAGCCGCATAGGGCACCCGTGAAGATGCCGGCGCTCGCCAGCCCTTCGAGAAATCGGTCCAATCGGCGCATGGCAGGGCTTGGTTTGACCGGGGGCAATTCACGCCTGCGGCGGACATATTCCTTGAAGAGCGCCGGCGCCCTGAGCATCTGGTACCAACGGAGGGCGGCATTTCCCAGCAGCATCCAACCCGCCAGGGGTATCCAGCCGGCGGAGGCCAGCAGGATGACCAGTCCGAGGCTGGCGGAGGTGGAGTTTGCCAAGGCTCCCTTGGCATCGGCCCTGTTGCGGGCCCGGGCCAAGCCTGTCAGCAAAGTGATGGTTCCGGACAGGGCCAAAGCCCATTTGGACGGTCCGTTTTCCAACCAGATGTCCTTTGTCCTCAGGATCAGATAGGCGCCGGCGTGCACCGACATGCCGCCGTAGAACAGCGCGCTGGACGGGGTGGGGCCTTCCATCGCCCGGGGCAACCAGGCCATGAGGGGCCATTGCGCCGATTTTCCGACCGCCGCCACCAACAGGAGAAGGCCCAGGACCTGCCGGGTGGTCCACGGGAGGGAAGCGGCGTCCTCGAGGGTGGCGGTTCCCGCGTGGACCATCAACCAGGCGACCGCCAGGAGAAGGCCGGAATCAGCCACACGGTAGTAGCAAAAGACCGTGCGCGCTGCAGCCTTGGGTCCAGGACGGGCGTGGTAGAAGCCGACGAGCAGGACCGAGGTGAAGCCGATGGTTTCCCACCACCACGCCGAGAAGGCGAGATTGCCTGAAAGCATCAGCCCCAGCATGGAGCCGGCGAACAGGTTGCCCACCATGAAAAAACGGGTGAAGCCGGGTTCACGGTGGAGGTAAGTGCTGGCAAACCGCATGGTTCCCAGGGCCATCAACGAGGCCAAAAGGCTGGAAGCCGCGGACAGGGGATCGTAAAGCCAGACGCCGGACGGGTGCTGGCCGGCCTCCTCCGGATGGGCGACACCAGGCAGCAGGGTCGCGTGGATGGTGGGGCGGCCTTCGGCCAGCCAGAGGGACATCAACACCGCCAGCGCCAGGCAGGAGAGCCCGAGGCCGAACTGGGCTAGCCCGGCGACCCGGCGCTCCCATCGTTCCGATGAACGGCCAAGGGAAAGGCAGATCGCCAGGACCATGGCCACCAGGAGCGGCGAACCGACAGCCAAATCGAGCAGCAAGCGAGCGGCAGTTTCCATAGCCGGTCCCAGGGAAAGGTTCATGCTGGCAGGGCCTGGGAACCCGCCATGGCGGGATCGATCCATGCGATGGGCAAGTTGATGGCCTGGCCCGCGAACCAGGATTTCGCATCGGGGATGCGCGGGGTGCTTTCCCCGGCGCGGTGATGGATCCCGGTGGCTGTCAGGTCGGGCTCGATGAGCCACTGGCGGGTGGAGTGGGGATCGAGCACGGCCATGGAGCACCACTGGTTGGCAAGCTTTTGACGCAGGTCCGGGTTGGATTGCAGGGCGGCGCGGACGCGCTCACTAGGCGCCTCCACTACATAGAGCAGCCGGAGGGGTGTGTGGAGTTCGACCATCTGTCGGGGCAGGCCGGTGCGCAGGTCGCCACACGAACCCTCCATGACACCGACGAGGCCCACGGGATTGTGGGGGAGCTTGGATCCGGATCCATAACGGATGGGATCGGTGCGGGAAAAATAATATTGCAGATTGATCCCGACAACGATGGGGGTGATGGCGCGGAGAATATTGGCCAGGATGGCGCCATCGGCATCCTGCTCAGGATCGTAGGAGACCAGGAAAGAACGGCGGTCGAGAAATAGGCCGCGGGTGCGCCAGCGCCTGCCGATGATGACCATCGCGTTGGTCATATGGCCGAGTTCGGGCCGGGGTTGGTCCGGATCGACCGAACGTTCACGGACATGACGGAACGCGGAGCGGCCATCCGGCCGAGCGGGGGCGGAACGGAACCTGCGGCAACGCTCGACGGCGTCTTCCTCAGAGGCCTGCCGCAACCAGGCAACGGCCCGGTGCAGTTGGTCCTGATGGGACGTTGGCACGAGGTGGGTATCGAGCAACTGGACGGAACCGGCGCAGGTGTCGTGGCGACCACCCACAAACCAGGTGTCCTCCGGAATCATGATGCCCATTTTGGTCAGCGCCGCGCGGACCTCGGGCCGGTTGGCCAGGGTGGCGAAGAGCCGGGCGTTGTTGTGGCCCTCATGGCCGCGGCACGCCCCGCAATCGTAGGCGGATTTGTGCGGGTTGTTGGCACTGTGCGAGCCGTGGCCCAGGACCACCACCAGCGGGGCGAATTGGCCGGTGAGGCCGATGGTTTTCAGGAGGCCACCCACCCGGCTCGCCTGGTCAGCCAGGGGGAACGCCAGAACCCCGGCATCATCGACGGATTCGGGCAGGTCCAGGCTGATCGCGTTGGTTCCGGTGCTGCCCAGACGCTGGAAAAATTCGCGCCAACGGGGGAAAAACAAACCGAGGACCATCAGGGGGAAGGCGGCCACGGCGGCCAGTGTACCCACCAAGGCACCCAAGGTTTTGTTGCGCAGGGACAGTTCGGCGTTCCGTGCGACACGGGAGAAAGAGGCGGTGCGCTGGAGGCTGGTGGCCGATTTCACGGAGGTGGGCTTTTCCCGGACCGTGTAGGCGGGTGCCACCCCCAGCGGGCAGAGTATGCGGGGAAAGGGACTGCTCAAATCCTTGTAGGCGACGGGCAGTTGGTAAAAACCCGGCGCGCCCCAGGTGCGGATGAGCGGGTGGATGTTCTCCAGGGCGCGGCGGAAGGATTCCTCGCGATCATCCAGGCAGGCCATCACCTCGAGGACGGGGCGGGTGTCTGGCGGGGGAACCGGTGGCTTTTCGGACAGGGCCCGGAGGACTTGGCCACGCAGGTTGTTTTCGAGGGCCTCCTGCCAAAGTGCCAGTCGTTGCCAGAACCCAAAGGAGGTCGTCGCGGTGACCAGAGCCGCCTTCTGGTCGCCGGAAAGCATTGCCAGTTCACCGGGACGGACATTCAGGTCGAGGAGGGCGAGGCACAGGTTCCATGGATCGCGTTCTAGGGCGGGCGAGGATTCCTGGGGCTTCACCTTGTCCAGCAAAGCTTCGACCAGGGCAGCAGGAGACCGGCAATCTTTCGCGCGGCCCATCCCCAACTGCAGAGCCGCGTCGAGGGCCAAATGGAATTCGACCATCAACTGGGCCGCCACAAAGTCGATCAGGCGGACCGGGGTGTCGAGCCTGGGCCGGTCTTCCGGGTTGCGTTCCAGACGATGGAACATGGCTGCCCAGCCCGGGTGACGGAGCACGGTCACCTGGATCGCTTCCTCCATGCTGGCGGGGTCGCTGGAGGGAAACCCGAGCAGTTCGAGAATGGCCTCGCCCGAGGACTGCCGTTTCCCGAGGCGCTCCAGCGCGTCGGCGCGGATGGCCGGGCCGAAGGGGGCGACAATTCCACCCTGCGCGACCCGTTCGAGGAAGAAGGGCCAGAAGCGCTGGGTCGCGGGCTCGTGGTGGCCGGCCATGCCCCGGTCCAGGTAACGGGAGCAGTATTCCACCAGGAAGGAGCGGGTGGAGGCGACGAGGGGGAACCCGGCTACCAGCCGGATCAAGTCGCCGGGGGTGTTGGTCCAGGAGATGTTGGCGGACCGGGTTTGCCAAGGCAAATCAAGCACCTGCTTCCAGATTTCAAGGGCCCTGGGGCCGGCGGGATGCTGGTTCCGCAACCACCAGGCGCGGCTGGCCGGCGCGATGCGGGGCTCGTCCCGGAACAGGAGCGCCCTTTCGAGCGCCTGGGTGGTGATGCCCGGGAGGAGTTGGTCCCGGTTGGCGGGCCGCCCCAGGCGTGTCCGGGCCTCGGCGAGGTCGGTTTCGGTGATTTCGCCGCGATGGTGCAGGTCCTGGAACTCGGGCTCGGTCAGATAGCCGTTGGCGCCATACAACCCTGAAGCAGCGCGCATGGCATCGTGAAAGGGCGTTCCCTCGAACACCTGGAGCGTGTTCTGGGCGACAAAGGTCTCAAGGGGAGCCTGGTCGATCAGCAGGCCGGCGGCTTTCCGCACCATCGACTCCACCAACACAGCCTCCCCGGCCGGATCCCCCTGAAAACCGTTATCCCGGCGCGGCCCCGCGGTTTCAGGAAATTCCTGCATGAGTCCCATGGGAAAATCCACCTAAACGAGTGTTAAAAATCGCCACGACCGAATTCTGCCCACGGGCCATACCCGGAGGCAATCGCCCCATGGTTACAACGGAGCAATACTGTCGTGAATTACACGGCCGTCAGGTTCGGGGCCCGGGCAGATTGCAGGCAATTCAGGTTGGTGGCGGCTGGTCCCCGGGCACGGAGCCGCCTTGCCCAGCCGGGATATCGAGGCGTGTTTCGGGACGGATCAAACGGCCTTCAGGGTGTATCCGCGGCCGCGCACGGTCTGGATCAATCCCTCGGCGCCAGCCTGGGCGAGCTTGTTGCGAAGGCGGTTGACATGGACCTCGATGATGTTGGTCACGCTTTCCCACTCCCCTTCCCACAGGTGCTCGCAGAGCATCTTGCGGGTGACCACGCTGCCGGCGTTGCGCATCAGGATCTCCAGGAGGCTGAAGCCGGTGGGGGTGAGGTCTATGTGGTTGCCCGAGCAGGTGACCCGCCGGTTGGTCAGGTCGAGATGGATTTTTCCAGCCGTCAGGGAGGGGGCTGGACGGTTGGAGGCGCGCCGGCGCACGGCCTCCAGGCGGGCCAGCAACTCATGGAAAGCGAACGGCTTCACCAGGTAATCATCCGCACCGTCACGCAGGCCGGCCACGCGCTCCTCCACGGCACCGAGGGCGGTGAGGATGACAACCGGGGTGCGGATGCCCCGGGCCCTGACCTGGCGCAGGATATCGAGGCCGGCGACCTCGGGCAGCATCAGGTCGAGGATGACGCAATCGTGTCGCTGGGTCAGGAATTCCTCCATTCCGGATTGCCCATTTTTTGTCCACGTGCAGGAGTGGCCGAAATCCGACAGTCCGCGGCTCACAGCCTTGCCGATGAGGGAATCATCCTCAATGAGCAGGACCCGCATGGCGGAGGGTTTTTCCGACCCTGAACCAGGACCGGCCAAGTTTGGGCGGTGGGTGGCCGCGTGAGGGGGCGGATCACCGGATGCCGGAGGTGAAATGGCGGAACGGTAGCCTTTTACCAGGCGCCGTTTGCCGCTGTCGAAAGCCTCGCGCCAAATGGCAAGCCTGCGCCAGGGGCCAAAGGCCAAGGTGGCCCGGGTCAGTGCCACCCGCGCCTCGGGTGTGGTGAGGGCGGGGAGGATCTGCCCTGAAAAACCGAGGTCCATCAGGGCCAGGCACAATTCCCAGGGCTCGCGCTGAAGCTCGGGGGTTTTTTCAACTGGTCTGAGCCCCTGGCGCAGGACGCGCACAAGGCTTCTGGGGGAACCCACCTCGCTCCTGGTCACCAAGCCTGACTGGATGACGCCATCACGCGCGATGTGGTATTCGAGGAGAAGCAATGCGGCCAGGAAATCAACCAGACGGACCGAGCGTTTTCCCTTTTCCGGCGAAACTGTCTCCATTTGGTGGAAGCGCGCCGACCAACCGGGATGCTCGAAGAGGGTGAGAA
>DKBS01000201.1:15547-15752 GCA_002451275.1 Planctomycetaceae bacterium UBA6894
CCGGGATGCTCGAAGAGGGTGAGACGAATCGCATCCTCCAGGTTTTGCGCCGAGGGATTCGCCAGCCCCAACAATTCGAGGGCCACCTCGGCGGAGTTTTGGCCTTCGGCCAGGCGCTTGCAGGCATCTGCCTCCAACGCACGCCCAAACGAAGCCTTGATCCCTCCGAGGGAGACATTTCCCAGGAAGAATTCCCAGAACGATT
>DKBS01000041.1:0-638 GCA_002451275.1 Planctomycetaceae bacterium UBA6894
TACGACAAGCTGCAGTGCCCCACAGGCTTTGAGTTCTACAACGGCGGCGTGATCGTGACCGACCAGCCCCGGCTCTTGTGGCTGAAGGACACCAACGGCGACGACAAGGCCGACGAAGTGGTGCATGTGTTGGACGGCCTGGCCACCGAGGACACGCACCACACGGCCGGCGCCTTCGAGTTCAGCAACGGCGGGCTCTTGCACATGCTGGAAGGCGTGGCGATGAGCACGACACTGGAGACGCCCTGGGGGCCGTTCCGGAATTTCGGCACGCCGGGCTCGTATGTGCTGGATCCGCGCACCTGGAAGGTGCGGCACTTTGTGACGCCTGGCTACGGCAACCCGTGGTGCTATGTGTTCGACCAATGGGGCCAGGGCTTCTGCGGCGACGGCACCATGGCGGTGCAGCACTGGGACACGCCGCTTTCGGGCGCGCAGTACCGGGGCCGCAAGGGCCTGAACCCGGTGTTCAACACCGAGGGGATGCGCCCGGTGGTGGGCAGCGACTTCATCCACAGCCGGCATTTCCCTGAAGACATCCAGGGGCAGTTTTTGTACGCCTGCGTGATCAACATGAACGGCATCCCGCGCTGGACCTTCATGGATAACGGGGCGGGCTTCAAGGGGGAGCGGGTGCG
>DKBS01000041.1:1021-1322 GCA_002451275.1 Planctomycetaceae bacterium UBA6894
AACCGAGACCATGTGCACGGGCGGATTTACCGTCTGGTGTACAAGGAGAAGCCGCTGCTGCAGCCTGTGACCCAGGACGGGAAAACGGTGACGGAACTGCTGAACCAACTGCGCGAACCGGAATGGCGCACACGGTACCGGGTGCGGCGGGAGATTCAGGCCCGGCCGGTGAACGATGTATTGACTGCCCTGGACGCATGGGTTGGCAACCTGAACGAGAACGATCCCGCCACGGACCGTTTGCTGACCGAGGCGCTGTGGGTGCGGCAGGGTTTCCACCAGAACGATGTGGCCCTGCTGC
>DKBS01000041.1:1682-2200 GCA_002451275.1 Planctomycetaceae bacterium UBA6894
GAGGCGGTACGCGGGTTGAGCTTCTACCCGAACAGCCAGGCGATGGACGCGGTGCTGAAAGCCATGACCACCTGGTCCAATGACTACTGGGTGACCTACACCTGCGATGCCGCCCTGGGCGCGAATGTCGAGACCTGGCAGCCGGCCTTTGTGAAGGGCGAACTGGCCAAGGACAGCCCGGAGCAGCGGAAGATTCTGGAAGGGCTGCTGGCGTCGGACAAGCGGGTGGCCGGGATGATCCCGCACCTGCAGGTGCTGCTGGGCAAGGACCAGCAACCGGAGGAAGCGAAGAACAAGGCGATGCAGGCGATTGCCGACATGAAGGGCGGCGACGCCGGCAAGGGGCGCGCCGTGTTCCTGCGCAACTGCACCGCCTGCCACAAGGCCGGCAGCGAGGGCTCGGAATTCGGGCCGGTGCTGGACAAGGTGGCCACGCGGATGAACGGGTTGAAGCTGGTGGAATCGGTCATCAACCCGAACGCGGAGGTGGACAAGAAGTACTACGCCACGGTGCTGGC
>DKBS01000041.1:2542-2839 GCA_002451275.1 Planctomycetaceae bacterium UBA6894
AAGAAGATTTTGAAGCAGAGCAGCATGCCCGAGGGGCTGGCCGGGGCAATGTCGCCGGGCGAGTTCCTGGACTTGCTGGCTTATCTGGGAGGTTTGAAGTAGGCCTGAACAGGCCGGTTTTTTGACAGGGGATTTTTGGCAAGCCCCCTCCCTGGTGACCGGGAGGGGGCTTGTTGTTTTTGGGGGTGGGGATTTGGGGGATGGATTACCGAATGCGCCAGCGGCCCGGGCGCTGCCGCACCCGGCTCACCCAAGTGGCAACCCTTGAGGGGGTTACTTGGGGAGGTCGGCGAGGCG
>DKBS01000041.1:3222-11442 GCA_002451275.1 Planctomycetaceae bacterium UBA6894
GGATGGTTCGGGTTTTTGGGATTGAGGCGGCTGTTGTCGTAGACGGCCTCCACCCGCAGCCGGGTGCCCTTGGGAAGGGGCATCGGGTCTGCCAGGAAGTAGTGTTCCTGCCAGTTGTAGTCCCAGCGGGGGATGTCGAGCAGCATCTGGGGAGCCTGGCCGGGTTTGGTGACGGTGAGGCGGATGGATTTGCCCAGCAGGTGCATGTGGGGCATGAGCATGTGCAGGGTGCAGTCATCGGTGAGGTAAACCTGTCCGGACACCTCGTAGGCGGGATGGTTGGCGGGGATGGTCAGGAAGGCGCCGCCAACCGGCATCACCTGGAACGGGCGGGTGATTTTCTCATCGGGTTTGGCGAAGTAGAGGCCCAGGCGGGAGCGGTCTTTCTCGGGCTTGCCGGTGCGGTGGTAATGCACCTGCATGACCACATCGGTTTCCGCGGGTAACCAGTAGCCCACGCCGGGACTGAGCTTGTGGGGTGTGCTGCCCGGTGCCCAGCCACCCAGATCGCCTGTGGGCGGAAAAAAGCCCGGGCCGGTGGAGTGGTTGTAACCGGGCCCCCTGTCGGACGAGCCCTTCGGCTCGGTGAACTTCTGCTGCAGCTTGCGGGCGCGGCCCTTGTTGTCGAGAAAATTCACCATGTGGTGGACGACGGCCTGGTTGCCGGGCTTCACCTCGTAGGCGGTGACATACCGGCCCTCCTTGAGACCGGTTGGCAGCACCAAACAGCGGAAAAGGTCTTTCCCTTCGGGCGCCACCTCGACATCGGCTCCGGCATCGAGGATGAGATCCGGCTTGCCGAGTTTCCAGTCATCGGGGGATGCCGCCGGGGGAGCGACGGGACTGCCGGGGTCTTTTTCCCCCTCGGGACATCCGCCATCGACCCAGCGGGCCAGCGTCTCGATGTCGGCATCTTCCATTTTGCGGCAATCGCGCAGCGGCACGCTTGCACCCGGGAGCCACGGGGGCATGCGGCGGGCTCTGGTGAAATCGCGGATATCCTCGGCCCAGCGGAGTGCCGCATCGAACGAGGTGAGCGCGAAAGGGGCGAGGCCCCCCGGCTGGTGGCAAATCTGGCAGTGGGCGCGCAGCAGCGGGGCAACCGACCGGTGGTAGGTGGGTGCGCCCGAAGCAGCGGTTTTGGCCGGCATTGGCCGGGTCAGGGCACAGCCGTAGGCGCGGGTGGCCGCGAGAGCCACCGGGCGGCCGGCCAGCAGGTCTTCCACGGCCAGCGCGAGGTCCTCGCGATCGACCCGGCCGCGGGATTCCAGCCGGGCGGAATAGCCGTCGTCGATGCGGCCGCGGTACAGCGTCTTGCCCTGGGGGTTGAGAAGGAACGCCTCGGGCGTGACACGGCTATCGAGCGCCTTCTGCAATTCGCCCGCGGAATCGAGCCACAGGGGAATGGTGACCGCCAGCTCCATGCTTCGTCTTTCGAGCAGGCGGAACGCCTCCTCCTGTTTCGCCTTGCCGGCGGGAAGAGAGTCGGCGGGCAAAACGCCGACCAGCGTGACGCCCAGCGCCTTGAACCTGGCGGAAAGACGGCCGAGCTTGGGGAGATAGCTGCGGGCCATGGGGCAATCGAACGAGAGGAAGACCGCCACCATCCCCTTGGGGCCCGCCAGATCGGAGAGCGGGAGGGTCCCCCCGGGACCACCCACCTGCACCAGCGCGATATGGCCCGGAACCGGGGAGGCCGGCAGGGCCGGGGGCGGCGGGTCGTTGGCTGCGTCTTGCGCCAAGCACAGCAGCAGACACGCGGTCGCCAGGGACATCATCGGATACGCCCCCCAGATCAGGCGTAGGCTTTGCGCAGCAGCTCGAGGCTTTTGGGAACAGCGGTTTTTGGATCTTCTTTGCCTTCCATTTCCAATGAGATCCAGCCGCGGTAACCTGCGTCACGCAGGATGGAGGCAACCTTCGCATGGTCGGTGTCGAGGGTGTACCACTCGCCGCCGCCATAGTAGGTCTTGGCCTGGACCAGGACGGCCTCGGGGGCGAGGGCCTTCATCTGGTCGTACGAGTCCTCGAGGAAATTGCCGGTGTCCATGGTGGCGCGCAGCCAGGGCGACTTGACGGACCGGATGACACGCAGGACACCGGCGGCCTCGCGACCGAGGCCCCAGTGGTTCTCGAGGCCCATCACCACGCCGTATTTCTCGGCCGTGGGGACCAACTCGTCAAAACATTCCTTCACCCAGGCGTGCCCCTCGTCGAGGGTGCGTCCTTCCGGGACGGGTTCGCGGCCCTTGTTGGCCATGAGTTCATCAAAGCTCTTGATGGTGCCCCAGCGACCGGTGTTGACGCGGATGGTGGGGATGCCCAACTCGTGGGCCAGGCGCAGGCACTCGGCGGTGTGGGCGATGTTCTTCTTCCGCACTTCGGGGTCGGGGGAGACGAAGCCCTGGTGGGTGGAGAATCCCATCAAGGGGATGCCCACGGAAAAGGCGTGCTGTTTGATCTCGTTGAGTAGGGCGCCGTTGACCTTTCGGCCCCGGGCTTCGGCATCCTTTTCCATGTGGACATGGAGGATCTCGACGCCATCGAACCCCATGAGCGCAGCCTGCTCGATGCAATCAAAGATCGGGACCGGCTTTCCCTTGAAATGCCAGAAAGAATAGGTGGAGACGCCAATACGGTAAGGCCGGATGGCCATGCCTGGGGGTAGGTTCCCGCTGGCTTGGGCATTGACCGTGCGAGCTGCCGCCAAGGCCCCGGAAGCGGCCACCCCGGCAAGCCACTGTCTGCGCTGGATCATGAATAAGCCCCCTGAAAAGAAACAACCCCGGGCAGGATACCCGGGGTTGATGATAGCCGTTTTCAAGCCGAGAGATTAGGGCTCGGGCAGGAACGCCGGGCCCTTGCCGGGAGCGGCGGGCTTGGCCGGGCCGGCGAGCTGCTGGAGGCCGGCATCGTACTGCAGCAGCGAGTTGTAGAAAGCGTTGTAGGCCTGGCGGTCGGCATCGCCGGCTGCGGCGAACTTGAGGCCGGACTTGAACATGTTGTCGAGCACCTCAGCGACGCTGGAACCGGACAGCTTGAAGTCGCCGGAGAAGTACTTCTTGGCGTTGTCGCCGCCCAGCAGGATCACATCCTTTTCGAGGCTGGTGGAAAACCGGTTGGCCCGGATGTAGTCATCGGGACGCATGTCACCGACCAGGCTGTCGATGTACTTCTGCAGCTTATCGGCTTCTTTCTGCAGCGCTGTGTAAGTCTCGGCATCGAGGCTGTCGGAGCGAACCATGCGGATGGCACCGGCGACCTGCTGGTCCAGAACCTTGCGGATGGGCTCGAAGTCGCGAGAGCGCATGATGACCGGCCAGTTCAGGGAACCGTTGGGCTTGATGACGCCCAAGCCGGCGGCGGCGGAGTTGCTGGTGCCATCGTTGACATTGATGCGGTTGAGAATTTCCTGATCAACGAGGATCTGAGGACCGCGCAGGCTGCTGTCGAGCTGGAGCTGCTTGATCTCATCCGCGATGGCATTGAGCGCGACGCCTTCGTAGATGTAGTGGGCCGGGGGATCCTTGCGGCTCCAGTTCAGGGTTTCCTGACGGGCCTGCTCGCGGACGTTCTCGCGGTATTCGCGGTTGGCGGTAGCCTCCTGGCTGCGGAGGTTGGTTTCCTCGATGCGGGTCTTGTCCCAATCGAGGCGGGTCTTGTTGCGGGCCTGCTCAGCCTGCTGCTGTTCGACGCGGGCCTGCTGGATTTGCATCTGGTACTGGCCGTTGGCATTGGTGACCGAGGCCAAGCCCTGCATGTAGCCGCCGTAGGCACCGGGGTAGTAGCCGCCAAAGCCGCCCCCGAAACCTCCACCATAGCCCGCCATGCCGTAGGCACCGCCGCCGAAGCCGCCGCCGCCGAACTGGGCCGAAGCAGACCCGGCGCCGAGCACCAGGACGCCAACCGTCAGCAGATTGCGCATGCCGCGAAACATTGGATCACCTCCAGAACCAACCGGGGCCCCAGGCCCCTGCATCTGTCAAACCAGCCAAAACCACCCACCCGGGCGATTGGCGTCAGGGTTTCTTGGGAGCCGCGGGCACCTTCGGGACAGGCGGGGCAACCGGAAGGAGCTTGAGCTCGTTCAGTCGGGTTTCCCACTGCTTGACCGATTTGGCGCGAGCCTCCTCCGGGTCATTGGGGTTGAAGCCGAATCGAACGCCGTCCGGAACCATGTGATTGAGGTACCAGGAGGCGACCCCACGGATGGCTGATTTCTCGTTGGAAAGCAGCCTGAGCAGGTATTTGTAGGTGGAAGGCTGGAGCTTCTGTTCCTCGGTGAAGCCGATGAACAGGTCGATGAGCACCACCGCCTGTGCGGGAGTGGCCGGCGCACCGTGTTTGCCGCCAGTCTTCTCCATCAACTCAGGGATTCCCTTGAGCAGGAAGTCGTACATGGTCTTGGCGCGGTTGGGACCGCCACCCAACCAGTGGCGCACCGCGACAATCGCCTCATCGACCACATCGGGGTGGGGCGAGCGATTGACGGTCATGAAAATGCGGGCCAAATCACCGGACGCAGCGGCCAGGTGGACCGCGGCGACCCGCTTGGCGGGGTCGGCACTGGTGCCGTACTCATCAATGACCGCCGCGATGTCACCCTTCTCGGCCAGCTTGGCCTCGATTTCCTTCACCATGGCCAGGTGCTTGGCAGCGGAAGGCTCCTTGGTATCGGCCAGGACCCATGCGGGAACCTTGTCGAGGTGGGTGGGGACCGGCTCGTGGCCATCCTTGCTGTCGAAATTCAACTGGGACCGACCGGGGGGTTCGGTCAACTTCATGAAGGTGTCGCTGTCGGAGTACGACGCCTCACCCTTGATGACCACCATCAACCCGCGGCCGACCGGCTTGATCATGTTCTCCGGGGTGGCCTCGGGATCGAACTGGGCGCCGGGCATCAGGCGACCGTAGGTCTCGATGGCGCAGCGGGATCCGGGAGTAACCAACTCAAGATCATGCTTCTGGCCGGCAGCGTGGATACGGATCTTGGCCGGGCCGTTGGATTTCTTGTTTTCCAGATCGACCCTTCCAGGCTCGAGCTGGAACTCGAAATCAAAGCCCTCGGAGGTCTTCAGGACGGTGAGTCCGGATGTCTCGACGGGCATGGGGTCATTGCCTGTCAGGTCGGCCAACAATTCAGCCTCGACGCCGTTGCTCATGATGACGGCGGAGCCGGCGGAAACCACACGGTTACCGGGGGCAATTTGGCTACCCTTGTCGGCCACCTTGAATTTGCCGTCCACCCCGACCAGGGCAGAACCCTTGCTACTGGCCAGGAAGGGGCCGGCTAAGGGAAGCGTGAGGTTTGGAGCCCCGTTAGCCGGGTTCGCCATGGCGACACCATCGGGCCCGGGCGTGGTGGCGGGGGGCTTACCCTTTTCCTTGGCATCGGCCACCTTGCGTTGGCCGCACCCGGACAACGCGACGCAGGCACCCACCGTCAACATCAGAGGCCAAGCCTTCTTGCGGAACATCTTGCGCGTCTCCTGCGGCGATTGTCCCGGGATCATTGTCCACCGGAACATCAACCAAACCCTGGAAAACGAGTCACGCGAAACAGGCAGGGGACCAAAGGTCCCCTGACGCGGTTATTTCACATCCACCACAACCAATTTCAGCACCGCGGGCTGGCTGACCTTGTTGTTGGCGAGGTCGGTCACCTTGATTTCAAGGGTGTAAACACCGGCCTTGTTGAGGGGAATCTGGAACTCGCCGGTCAGCAGCTGGGTGGTTGCGGGAACCTTGTTGGGCTGGGCGGCATCAATGGCGATGTTGGGCTTGTCGGTGACAATGGCGCCCTTATCGTCCTTCACCAACAGTTCCACCTTCAGCTTGGGGTGGTTGGTGCTGGCCTCGCGGGTGAACCCGACCACGGAAAACCCGACAAAAGCGGGTTGGCCGGTGGCAAACACCTGGGAACTGGCGCGTAGGGCCTGGTCGGCATAGATACCGGCGCGGACCACTGCAAGCGCGGGCTCGAGGAGGGTGACATCCTTTTCGGTGGAAGCGGTACCCTTGCCCACCACATCGGTGGCGGTGACCTTCACCTTGTAGGTGCCAGCGGGGGTCTTGTTACCAACATCGACACGGGCGTTGAGGTGAAGCTTGCCACCCTTGAAGAGGTCGAGGGCGGGAGATTCGCCACTGTCCTGCTTGTATTCGAGCTTGCCGTCCTTGCCGAAAACCTCGGTGGTCAGTTTCACCTTGGCCAAGCCGTTGGCGTCGGCCTGGAAACCGGACAGCTCAAAGCTGAGATAAACCTCATCGCCCGGGAAGACCTGGGCGCTGGCGCGATCGGGCCCGGGGGAACCGTAGGTGAGACGGGAATTCTCAATCTTGAGGGCAGATTGATTGCTCGCCACGATGGCCAGGAGGCCAGCGACAGCCGCAGGGCTCAAGAACATGCTCCAACCTCCAGGGCGTAAACCGCAAGCCGCCATCCCGAACAACGAAAGTATGCCCGGCGCAAAGGCGGCAAGCCAGAAGGACACAGACTCTCTCAAATTCACGATAAACTTTTACAGGGCCTGTGGCTAGCACAAGATTAGGAGTTGCTTCGTGGAATGGAAAGCTCCCCTCTCGCACAACCCAATCATTCTGACTCGTTGACGCATTATTCTGACAACACATTATATCTTTTTTACCAAAACCTAATCAGCTGCGGAATCAAAATAACCGGGCCGGGCGAGGTGCCCGGCTCGGTCGTTTTTGGGTTCGCGAACTGGTTGGTTAGTAGCGGAATTCCGCTCCCACACCCACGCCCTGGACCCAATAGTCCTGGCTTTGCTTGAGGAAGGCCGGGTGGGTACCAGTGGGTGCGGCCTGCGGGCTGAGGCCGACATTGGGATTGGTGACCCGGTCAAAGTTGTTGCCGGAGAGGGCGACGCTGGAAAGGTAGAGGAAGTTGTAGCTGACGCTAAGGTTCAGGTGGTCGTTGAAGTTGTAGGCAAGCTTGGCACCGAACTCGGGCAGGACGGCAAAGCGGGTGAAGTTGTAGGCGCCAATGTTGCTGGGCTGGCTGAAAACAAAGCCCGGGCCCCCGAACTCGCCGCCGGCGCTGGGGTTGTTGGTGAGGTTGGCCCCGCTGATGTTGATGCGCTGCTGGCTGCCGCCCAGCGCGATCTTGACCAGGGACTCGAGGGTGAACTTGCCCCACTGTTCGCGGATGCGACCGCCGAACTGCCAGCCCCAGAAGTTGTTGGTGGCGGCGATGGCGTCGTAGCCGAGCTGGGGAACAATGAGGCCGCCGACATCATTCTGGGTGGTTTGGCCCAGGATGGTGGCATCGGTCACCTGCAACCAGCGGGCGCCGGTGAGCAGGTCCACCGTGGTGCAGTTGTCGCGACTGATGTTCTTCATCAGGTTGATGTCGTTGCCGTAGACCTGGTGCTTGGTCATCACGGTGATTTCCGTGGACAGAGGCGGCAGGGGGAACGGGGTGGTGTCGAGCAGCTTGTTCAGCATGGAGTCGTTGCCGCCGCTGACGGCATCGACAAACGGAATGGTCACGATGTAGGGCGTCTGCGAGTTGGAGACGAAGCTCTGGTTCCAGATCCGCTGTTCGAGCACGAAGAATGTGTTCTCGATGCCGTAGGTGTTGTCCTCGTCAAGCCACATGCCCATGTTGGTGCGGAAGCCGTGGAAGGTGCCCCAGGAGACATCACTGGGGAAGGCCTGGATGACGGTGTTTTTCTGGCCGATCACGCCGGGAGCGCTGTCGGAGAGACTGCCGCTGGTGACCAGGGGTACCGGGTACTTGCTGGGCTTGGAGAACCACCAGAGTGATTCGCCGTTGATCCAGACATTGGGCCCCTGCTCGACCAGGCCGATGGGCATGGCGTGCGGAGGGTAGCCGGGAGGCGGATCATTGACAATGTCGGGCGGCACCACCTGCCTGCGCGCCGGCAACTGCAATTCCGTGAGACCAGACGGGTTGCCTGGTTGGGGCTGGAAGGCCGGCTGTGCCAGAACGGGGAAGGCGCAGCACGCCCAGGCGAACAACAACGCCAGGCGACCGAATGGCATTGGACGAACCCTCCCAATTGGGCAGAAGTCGGGGGGAATGCTCCGGAGTAACCGGGGCGCGGTTTGAACAGATCAACCGCTCCGCCAAAGCGGAACATTCCACATGCATCGGGAGTATCGGCAAACCCGGTCGAGCAACTTGTGTGCGTTTGGCGGGCTGGTGGGGTTTTGGGGGTTGGAAGGGGGGCGGGG
>DKBS01000034.1 GCA_002451275.1 Planctomycetaceae bacterium UBA6894
ACCTGGGCATGGTGGTGCAGTGGGAAGACCGGTTCTTCGAGGGGAATCGGGCGCACACTTACCTGGGTGCCGGTCCCGATCGCGGGCCCTACCCGGATTTTGTCACCATCGCCAAGGGCTTCTCGTGCAATGCCCGGCGCATCAGCGAGAAGGGCGATCTGGACAGCGCCCTGATCGAGATGATCGAAAGCAAGGGCCCCTATGTGCTGGATGTGATGATCCCGCACCAGGAGCATGTGCTGCCCATGATCCCAAGCGGCATGACCGTGCGCGACATGATCAAGACCTGATCGGTTCCCACCCCGGAACGCAGTTGGCTTACAATAACCGCGTGGTCCCTTCCACGCGGTGTTTTTTTGGGGGCTGCCATGCGTTTTCAGCGCCGGGACGGTTTCACCCTGATCGAATTGCTGGTGGTCATCGCCATCATCGCGGTGCTAGTGGGATTGCTGGTTCCGGCAGTCCAAAAGGTGCGCGAAGCGGCCAACCGAATGAGTTGCTCAAACAACATGCGCCAGCTGGGCATCGCCTGCCAGAACTTTGAAAGCACCAATCAATATTTCCCCACCGGCTGGCAAGCACCGACCCCCAGCGGCAGTTGGGCGAGCGCGGCATTGGTGGCTTCGGACCTGGCTGCCGGTCCAACCCTCCCGGGAACCCCCCGCTTCACCAACCTGATGGTGGAAGTGATGCCCTACATCGAACAGGACAACCTGGTGAAGAAGTGGGACTTCACCAACATCGCCAACAATGTGGCCGGTGGCACCAATGCAATCAGCGCCCAGGTGGTGAAAATTTTCCTGTGCCCGTCAAGTATCCTGGCCTCAGCACCGGTGGCCGTGGTTTCTGGCAATTCCTACGGGCTGAACAGCTACGGTGGAGTGGCGGGGGTCTATTCATTCCGCGCCTACAAGAAGACCAGCAAATACTTCATGAGCAATGACGGCATCTTCTACATCAATTCTCGTACCCGGATCGGCGATATTTCCGACGGTACCAGCAATACCGCGATGTTCGGCGAGCGCGACCATTTCGACCCGAATTTCGACCGCATGTACACCACCTTCCCACTGAAGGGCTGGAGCGGTTGGGCCTGGTGCGACCAGCCCAACGCGGTGGGCGACTACCTCGTGGGTGGCGCGCAACCGATCAATTGGCAGATTCCGGCCACAGCCACCGGCCCTTCGAGCAGCAGCAATGAGTGGGTTCAGTTGCGCCTGTCCACCATGGGTAGCAGGCACTCTGGTGGTGCCAATGTTACTCTTTCGGACGGATCGACCCGCTTTGTCAGCAACAGCATGTCACTTGCAGCATTGCGGGCCATGTGCACACGGTCCGGTGGTGAAGTGATCACCGAGTGACACCACTGGCTCTGGTGTAGGGGTGGCATACCACCCCTACACCAGCCACGGATCCAAAGCTGTATTCATCCTGGCCGTGTTCAGTTCCGCCTTGCCGAAACCGGCGACCGCGCCGGCAGCCTGGGCCTCCGCCTGGGCTTCGGGCAGATTGCTCACCAGCAGAAATGCCGTACCGGGATGGGAGGCTTTTGCCTCGCGCAGAAAGTCGATGCCGGATTCCCCGTCCTCATCAAACAGGCGGTTCACCAGCACCAGCGCGGGACGATTGTCCTTCAGCCAGGCCATCGCCTCCTCGCGCGTGGCGGCGGCCGCGATGGTGGCCTGGTAGCGCCCCTGAATGGCTCGGCTGATGTTGCCGTGGTCAAACGAGCACTGCCCTACACTGAGGACGGTTTTCGAGTCAGCCATCGTTCTCTCCAAATCCCTTGAAACCAGTGACCTCGGCCCACTTCTGATGGAACCGCCAGCCAGCCACCTCGCGCCTGGGCACATAGGGCCCGCCATGATAGAAACGGCTGGATAGGTTCGACTGAACCTCTTCGCAGATATGCATGTCTTCCCGCTGAACCTGGTCGCTGGAAGCCACAATAGCTGCCACTCGCTCCGGCGGAAAATCACCCCTGGCAAACCAGTCAAACAACACCCTGCACCGCCCGACGCCATCGGGAAGCACCCGGTTGGTATCGGCCACATCACCATAGAGGTTGACCATCCAGCCGGGCCACAGATGCCAGTACCAGGCCATGGCACTGTTCGCCAAACCGCTGAGCGGGCAGGATTGCAACGAACTGTCGCCAAACACCTTCGTTGTGTATGCCTTGCCCACCAGACCAGCGGCCAGCCCCGGATGGACCGGCCCGACATGGTACCCGCCATCGAGGTAGTTATCGACAAACACCTTCCAGTCGCAGGCAATCGGGTATTCGCGGCTGGCAATCCAGCGAAACCCCTCCAGGCGGTCGCCCAGCCAGTTCTGGAACGGGCCGATCTGGCTGACTAGCGACCGCGGCGCAGGATGCGGCGCATGCACCCACACCCAGCGATCCCACACCTGCAGGTGCCAGGCCGGTAGTGGGTGCTCCTCGCGGCAGAAGGTGGTCATGCCCACCCCTTCGGGTATGCCCACCAGATTGCCAGCCAGGTCATACATCCAGCCGTGATAGGGGCAGGTGAAACGGGTGGCAGTCCCACAGCCTTCGGGAGCCACACGAGCCGCGCGGTGCCGGCAAATGTTGGTGAAGGCATGGAGGTGACCGCTTTGGTCCCGGGCCACAACCAGGGGTTCCCCGGCCAGGTGCAGGGCCAGGTAGGAGCCCGGCTCGACCACCTGTTCGGTCCGACAGGCGGGAAGCCAACTGGTGCCAAAAACCCGCTGCCGATCCAACTCCTGCCATTCCGGACGGGTGTAGCATTCCGGGGGCAGACTCCTGGCCCGATCCAGCTCAGCTTCGGGGTCTAACACTTCAAGCCCCCACAACCGGTATAATCAACACGGTTTTCCTGTGTTTCTCAGGTGGTAAGCATAGGGACCTGCCTTGCCAACGGGCAGCGGTGGGTTAGGTTTGGGCAAAGGTATCTTAATTTCGGGATTATTTCCTGGTGGGCGGCGTGGGAGTCTCGGCACATGGCTTTCCTGTCGTTGGAAGAAGCGGCGCAAAAACTCGGCATATCCGAGGATGCTCTGCGCGCATTGTCCAAGGAAAAGAAGATCCGCAGCATGCTGGACAGCGGCAAGCTGATCTTCAAGGACACCGAGGTGGACGCCTACCTCGCCAAAAATCCGCCCACGGCGCAAACTGCCATCCCGGCTGATGATGACCTCGTGCTGAACCTGGGGGATGACTCCTCCGGCGACTCTTTCAGCCTGGGCAGCGGCAGCAGCGACGAGCACCCCCTCCTGCTCGACGATTCGATCGAGCAATCGGGTGAAAGCCTGGTGCTCGACGAAAGCAGCAGCATCGGGCTGGTGCCCGACGAGAGCGCCGTGAGCCATTCCGGCGACAGCCTGGTGCTCGACGACAGCAGCGGCATCGGCCTCTTGCCCGATGATATTGAGTTGTCCGCTCCCGCCGACCATGCCGAACAGACCATGATGCTGTCCCCCGGGAGCGACAGCGATTCAGGCTCCAGCGATGTGCGCGGTGTCGCGGCCGGTGCGGGCGACAGCTCCAGCGACTTCGACCTCGATCCCGGCCAAGGTAGTGACAGCGAGTTCACTCTGGGTTCCGACGCCCTCAGCTTCCCCACCGGCGAGGACAGCGCGAGCGGCACCGGGATGAATCTGGACGACGGCTCCAGCGGCACCTTCATGCTCGATGAAAGCTCCAGCATCTTCGAGCTGGAGGCTTCCGAAGCGATTGATGGCGGCAGCGACAGCAACTTCGAGATCAACCTGGAAGACAGCTCGGGCATGGTGGAGGGGGGCGAGATCGCCCTCGACTCCGAAATGCTCGAGGACGACGGCTCGGGCTCGGTGGCCCTTCCGGTCGACGAACTGGATGAGATGGACGAAGTGGGTGTGGAGGATTCCGACTCCCATTTGGTTGCCGTCGATGAGGAAAGCGACGTCAATGCCCAGACGGTCGCCGCCCCCAGCCGCGGTCGGAAACAGAAGCTGCTGGAGGAAGAACCCCTCGATGCCCTCGACGATGTTGAGGAAGAGGCCATCGCTGACGAAGACGGGGAATTGGCTGCTGTGGGCGCTGGGGCGGCTGCGGTCACCGCGGTTCAGCGTCCTTGGGGTGCACTGCCCGCCGTGGTGCTGCTGCCCACGGTGATCGGCCTGGTGTTGCTCACCCTGATGTCTTTCGAGATCCTCAACAGCGTGATCGGCTTCTTCAACGGCACCAAGACCAGCTCCCTGATCCTCAAGCCGATGATGGATTTCATCGACCCTGCGGCCGCCAAGCTTCTCAACTGAGCCTGGCCGATTGCCTTCCTGTCTCGTTAAGCAAGTCACCTGAAAAAGCCGCAAGCCCTTCCTGTTCGGGAAGGGCTTGCGGCTTTTTCACTTGGGCTAATGATGCATGTGGCGGATGGCTTTAAGTCGGTAATGCACAGGAGTTATTCAGCCACCTTTTCCCTCTATCCCTCCGACAAACTCACTGGCCGGTTTTCAACCGGGCCTGCCCCTGCGACCAGTCACCCACGGGGGCCTCCACCACGTAGGACTGGCGGTTGCGCCAGAATTCCACCTTCACCCGCTGGCCGGGCAGCAGGTCGGCGATCAGGTTGATGCAATGGTTCTCGTTCTTCACGGGGCGGTTGTCCAGCTTCAAAACCACATCCCCAGGACGCAGACCGGCGATCGCCGCTGGGGTGTCGGGATAGACCGCCTCGACCAGGGCGCCCTCATGCTTGTCCAGGCCCAGGTTGCGCGCGGTGGCTGGGTCGAA
>DKBS01000131.1 GCA_002451275.1 Planctomycetaceae bacterium UBA6894
CGGCACTGACCCGCCAGGGGATTCCGTACAAGGTGTCCCTCTCCATCAATGCAGAGGACAATGCCTGCAGGGCAAAGAGTGATGTCTCAGGATCAATCAACCCGCAAACCCCTTCAACCCAACCGGTGGCCCACCCACCGGCCCCGTCCGAGGTCCATATCCATGCGTCGATTGCGAATGCGTGTTTCAAAAAGTTTGGCTATCGCCTGCTGTTGGCTCAATCGCAACCACTATCATCTGGTCCGCCCATCCCTACCTGGCGGAGTCCGGAGGAGGCAATCCTCACACCCCGATGTCCTCGTTCCACAGCATTGCCTTGTCGTTGATGAAACGCCGCATCAGGGCGATGCAACGCGGGTCGTTGGCAAGCGTCAGGTGCACACCCCGGGAACGCAGCAGGTCCTCATCTCCCTGGAAGGTGCTGTTTTCACCGATGACAACCCGGGGGATCTTGTAGAGCAGGATGGCGCCGGTGCACATCGGGCACGGCGACAGCGTGGTGTACAGCGTGCTTTCGGCGTACACCTTGGCAGCCAGCCGCCCGGCGTTTTCCAGCGCGTCCATCTCACCGTGCAGAATGGCGCTGCCCTTCTGCACCCGTCGGTTATGCCCGCGACCGATGATCTTGCCCTGGTGCACCAGCACCGAACCTATGGGGATGCCGCCCTCGGCCAAGCCTTTTTCGGCCTCGGCGATGGCGGCGTCGAGAAACGGGTCCATGGGGCGGGTTCCAGTCAGCTATTCTTCGCTGCCCGAGGAGATGTCGGGCAGGCCCAGCAGTTCCAGATGCTCGCTCTCGCGGTCGCGCATCATCCGGCGATCGTGCGGGTCCTTGTCATCGTAACCGACCAGGTGCAGCAGGCCGTGGATGACATAAAGCGACAGTTCGGTCTGCGGGTCGTGGCCGCGCTCAGCGGCCTCGCGCAGAGCCACCTCGACTCCCAGCACCAGCTCGCCCTGCAACACTTTGCCGGCCGAGTAGGGAAAAGAGATCACATCAGTGGGGTAATCATGTTTGAGAAACTGGTTGTTCACCCGCTGGCTGGTGGCATCGTCCACAAAGGCCAGGCTGATCTCGAATGCATCGATATCTTCGTTCGCCAGCACCGATTCCGCCACCTTGCGGAAATGGGCCTTGTCAATCTTCAGGTGCTCCTGCGGCGAGGCGATACGGATCGGCATGGTGATTTCCGGGGATCAGCCCGCCTTGGCCAGGGGAGAAGCGACACCCATCAGATCGAGCGCCTTCAGCCGCGGGGCGGACTCGCCCATCTCGCCCCCGGTGACCACGGCGGGTTGCAGGTTCAGGATCTCCTGGGCCAGCAGCGCGTAGTCCTCGGCGCCGTGGCAGGTGGGGGCGTAGCCAAAGATCGATTTGCCAAAGCTCGGGCACTCAGCCAGCTTGATGTTGCGGCGGATCCGGGTCCGGCACAGTTGGGCGTCGGCCCAAGGCGTTGTCCCTCCGTGCGACTTGGCCAGGAACCGGGTGATATCTTCCACGATCTCGTGCGTCAGCTTGGTGTGCATGTCGCACAGGGTGAGCACGATGCCCGTGACCTTCAGGCCGGGGTTCAGCCGCCTGGTGACCAGGCTGGTGGTCTCAAGCAACTTGCCCAACCCGTGCAGGGCAAGGAAGTGCGGCTGCAGAGGTATGATCACCTCGTCCACGCAGGTCAACGCGTTGAGGGTGAGCACACCCAGCGAGGGGGCGCAGTCCAGCACCAGCACATCAAATGCCTCCGGCTCGGCGTTGACCAAGTCGCGCAGGATCATCTCGCGACCCACCACGCCCGAAAGCTCCACCTCGGCTGCGGCCAGGTCCAGCGAGGACGGGGTCACCCAGAGGTTGGGCTCCACATTCAGCCGGGTTTGTTCCCACGGGGTCTGACGCACCAGCATTTCGTACAGCGTGTTCATCCCGCGCGCGGCGGTGACACCCAGGTGCGACGAGGCATGGGCCTGCGGATCAAGATCCATCAGGCACACCGACTTGCCGGCACCCGCCATGGCCGAGGCCAGGTTGACCGAGGTGGTGGTTTTGCCGACGCCACCCTTTTGGTTGAGTATCGCAATCTTACGCATGGCTGGTGCCCCTGATTCCTTCCGGGCGCAATGAATGGAAAAACCTTAGTGATTTTCCCCCGCAAGCGAAACCCCATCTGGCAACCAACGGCAAATCATCCAGATTGCCCATTTTGACTAATGCCTGGCCAAATCCCGAGGCTTTCCGGAAAACCAGCAAACAGGTGTTGCCCCGAAAAAAGGGGTTTTGGTACTTGGGTGATGTTGCCCGAAATCCTGTTTCGGGTCCGGGAAGGACGCCCGGTCGGACCATGGATCTGCGCTCAAGGAAGGGCGGGGCCGCATGCAAGTGGTGATCCTCTGCGGAGGGCAAGGGACTCGCCTGCGCGAGACCTCCGAGCGCCTCCCCAAACCGATGGTCCCCATCGGCGGCAAACCCATCCTGTGGCATATCATGAAACACTGCGCCGCTCACGGGCTGCGTGAGTTCGTTCTCTGCCTGGGCTACAAATCCTTCGAGATCAAACGCTGGTTTTTGGAATACCACCTGCGCGAGCGGGATTTCACTTTCCGCCTCGGCCGGCCGGACCAGATGGAAATCCACCAGGCCGATCGTGATGAGGAAGACTGGCTGGTCACCTTCGCCGAGACTGGCGAGCACACCATGACCGGTGGACGCATCCGCCGCGCGGCCCCCCACCTCCGCGGCGGCAACTTCCTGCTGACCTATGGCGACGGCGTCTCCGATGTCGATCTCACCGAGCTGGCACGCTTCCACAAGCGTCATGGCAAGCTGGCAACCGTCACGGCTGTGCGCACTCCCGGCCGCTTTGGCGAGCTGCGGATGGAGGGCGACACCGTGCGCGCCTTCGAGGAAAAGCCCGAGGTAACCCAGGGCCGGATCAACGGCGGCTTCTTCATGCTAAAGACAGAGGTGCTCGACCGCCTCGACAGCGACCCGCACCTGGTCTGGGAACGACAGCCTCTAGAGGATCTGGCTGCGGACGGGGAATTGACCGCCTATCGTCATGATGGTTTCTGGCACGCGATGGACACCCCCCGCGACCATGTGGAACTGGAAAGACTGTGGGCCACCGGCCAAGCGCCATGGGCCATCTGGAAACACCAGAGCGCCGGCAGCAAGCAGGCCCATCGCGGCCATTACCACACCCCCCTGAGGGAGCGGGCATGACTCAGCCATCGGACATGGACAACGGTTTCTGGCGCGGTCGCCGGGTGCTGATCACCGGGTGCACCGGACTCGTGGGCGCGTGGACCACCAGGGCACTGGTGGCTCGGGGCGCCCACGTCGTGGGCCTTGTGCGTGACCGCGTCGCTGGCTCCGATCTCCGCCGCGGCGGGTTGATCCGCAAGATCGACAGGGTGCATGGCAAACTCGAGGACTTCAACTTCCTCGAGCGCGTGGTCAACGAGCACGAGATTCAGACCGTTTTCCACTTGGCCGCCCAGGCCATCGTGGGCACGGCCAACCGTTCGCCTCTGGCCACCTTCGAGGCCAACATTCGCGGCACCTACAACCTGCTCGAGGCCGCCCGACGCAGCGGGCTGAATCCGCATGTGGTGCTGGCCAGCTCCGACAAGGCCTACGGTGATCAGGCCGGCAAAGCCTATGATGAGTCCTCCCCCCTGGCCGCGACGCATCCCTACGATGTGAGCAAGGCGTGCGCCGACATGCTGGGCCGCAGCTATTTCGAGAGCTTCGGCCTGCCGGTATGCGTGACCCGCTGCGGTAATTTCTTCGGCGGCGGCGACCTGAACTGGAACCGGTTGGTGCCCGGCAGCATCCGTAGCCTGTTGGCGGGCGAGGCACCCGTCCTGCGCTCCACCGGCCGCGAACTGCGTGATTACTTCTATGTCCGCGACGGCGCCATGGCCTATATCCATCTGGCCGAGCGAATGGCGGCCGACGACTCCATCCACGGCATGGCGTTCAACTTCTCGGCGAACTTCCGCATGAATTCGCTGGAGATGATCAACGCCATCGCCAGTCAGCTCGGCAGCCGGGTGGAGCCCCGCATTTTGGGCACCGCCACCAACGAGATCCCCGCCCAAAGGGTGGACAGCACCCTCGCCCGCGAAAGGCTCGGTTGGGCGCCACGCTGGACTTTTGAAGAGGCCCTGGAGGAGACCCTCGCCTGGTATCGGGCACACCTTGCCGGTCTGGAGAACGGGGCGGGAGTCCCTGATGAGCCGGCGCTGCCGGCGGGAAAACGGGCCGCCGGGAGGTTGGGACGCGCCGCTTGACCGATCACGCCAGCACCAGGAGCAGACACCCATGAGCAACCAGAAAGAAAAACCGATCCTCACCGCGGGGCCCTCCATCACCAAACTGGAGATGGATTATGTGGCTGACGCCGTCGCCCATGGCTGGAACCAAGATTGGAATCTGTACCTCGAGCGCTTCCAACGCGCCTTCGGCGAGGTGACCGACACACGCTACAACATGGCGACGAGTTCCTGCACCGGGGCGCTGCATCTGGCTCTCCTGGCCCTGGGCGTGGGACCCGGCGATGACGTTCTGGTGCCCGAGACCACCTGGGTGGCCACGGCCAGCGCGGTCAGATACTGCGGCGCCAACCCGGTGTTCGTTGATGTTCAACCTGATACCTGGTGCATGGATCCCGACAGGCTGCTGGCCGCCATCACGCCGCGCAGCAAGGTGGTGGTGCCGGTCCACCTGTACGGCCAGCCGGCTGACATGGGCCGGATCCTGGCCATCGCCAAGGCCCATGGCCTGAAAGTGATGGAAGATGCCGCTCCCGCCCTGGGTGCCACCGTTTTGGTGGACGGCGTGGAGCGTCCGGTGGGTTCCCTGGGCGATGTGGCCTGTTTCAGCTTCCAGGGCGCCAAGATCATAACCACCGGCGAGGGTGGCATGCTGGTGACCAACAACCAGGCGATCTACGACCGCGCCAGCTTCCTGAACGACCACGCCCGCGACCGCGCCAGCGGTTTCCAGATCCTCGAGGTGGGCTACAAGTACAAGATGTCCAACATCCAGGCCGCCCTCGGCTTGGCCCAACTCGAACGCCTCGACGAATTGGTCGGCCAAAAACGCCGCATCATGGGCTGGTACAGCGACCGTTTGTCGGGTCTGGATGGTATCCTCCTCAACGCTGATAACGCCTGGTCCAGGCCGATCTTCTGGATGAGTTCGGTGGTGCTCGATGAGACGGTCACTCCCTCCCGGGAGCAAGTCACCAGGCACCTGAAGGAGCTAGGTATCGATACAAGGCCCTTCTTCCCGCCGCTTTCCAGCTTCCCGATGTTCCGCACGCCGGCCGGATCAGCCCCGGTGGCCTCGCGCATCGGGCGTGCCGGAATCAATCTGCCCAGCGGTCATTCCCTCACCGAGGCGGATATCGACCGCGTGTGCAGGGGTTTGCGGTCGGCTCTGGCTGCCCGCCCCGTGGCCGCAGCCTAAGGCAATTCCCCATGGCTTCCCCCCTTCTCCAACCAGGTCGCACACCGCTGGCGGGCACATCCCAACCATCGGATGCGCGCGGAAACAACCGCTCAAGCGCGGTGCACAAGGCCTTCGCCGACCTAAAGTCCCCGCGGGAGCGGGGAATGGGTTCCCTGCCGCTGCACGATGGGCAAAAACAGGTGGGAACGCTGGTACCCGTCACCGCCGCATACTTGACCGATTCTCGTTCAATTGCCCGGTTGGCCCGCTGGCGCGAGGCGGCACCGGAGGCCTTTCCCTCCGTGGCAGCGGTTACGGTGGAAGGCACCGCGCGCTGGCTTGAGAAAGCGGTCCTGGGCCAGCCCGACCGCATGCTGTTCTGGGTCCATGACACTGATGGAAAACCAGTGGGCCACGCCGGATTTTTCCGGTTCGACCCGGAAAGCAATTCCATCGAAATTGACAATGTCGTGCGCGGCGAGAAAGGCTGTTCCCGCGGCATCATGACCCTGGCGGTTCGCGCGTTATGCGGCTGGGCGCTCGATCACCTGGAAGTGGAAACACTCTGCCTGCGTGTGTTTGATGACAACACCCGCGCCATCCGCCTGTACCGGGCAGTCGGCTTTCAGGAACTCTTTCGGCTTCCCCTGGTACGCCAGGAGGAACCCGGCGGCCACCGCTGGTTGGAAGTGGGCGCAGCCTACCGCGGCCCGGTGGCCCGCCATTTCGTGACCATGCGGCTGGCCCGGGATGGAATGCGGCTGGCGGATCCACGGAAAAAACCATCCGCACTAGCCAAACCCGTTCTCAGCATCGTGATGCCTGCCAAGAACGAGGAAAGAAACCTCCCGCGCGCCTATCAGGAATTGGGCGCTGTTTTAGACACTTTGGGTGAGCCCTACGAGGTGCTGGTGATCGACAACGCCAGCACCGATGGTACCCGCGCCATCATGCGTGACATCTGTGGCCGCGACGAGCGTTGGCGCTACCTGCGCTTCTCGCGTGATTTCGGCGTGGAAACCTCCATGGCGGTGGGCCTGCGCTCCGCGCGCGGGGACGCGGCCATGGTGGTTTTCAGCGACCTCCAGGATCCGGTCGAATTGATCCCAAGGTTTGTACAGCACTGGCGCGAAGGTATCGATGTGGTCTACGGCGTGGTGGAGGACCGTGCCGGCGACCCGTGGTGGAAGTCGCTCGGTTCCAGGCTTTTCTACAAGCTGCTGGAGCGCGTGGGCGATTGCAGGCTGCCCGCCAAGGCCACCGACTTTCGACTCCTCTCCCGCCGAGCCCTCGACGCGATGGGCCGCCTGGATGAGCGCAACCGCTACTTCCGCGGCCTCAGCCACTGGATCGGCTTCCCGTCGAAGCCAGTTGCCTATGATCGCCATCCCCGCCGGGCCGGTCGAAGCCACGCGCCGTTTTTCTACCTGGTCAATCTGGCAGCCCGCGCGGTCACCTCGTTTTCCCTCTGGCCGGTGGACGCCCTGGGCCATCTGGCCTGCGTGGCGGCCGCGGCCACGATCCTGATGACTCTCTTGGCCGCCAGCGGTATGGGTGGATTGGGCCTGGTCCATGTGCTTTTGTGCATGGTGTTGACCTCCACGTTGGCGACCGGTTGGGTAGTGGGCCAATATGCGGGCCGGACTTACCTGGAAGCCCGCAAGCGTCCCCTGTTCTTGGCCGAGGAATCCATCCGGTGGGATGAGCCCGCCGCAGGCAGGGGATACTGGACCGGGAACGAAGGCTCGGAGTCCCGCCCGGAACCGCTGGACGCGAAAACAACCGAACCAAGGCCCAAACCTTCTTGGGCCCCCTGATCCCCCTGCGCCAGACCTCGACACCTCGACGCTTCACACCTGGGAGAAAGACAACATGTGGCAGGACCTGCACAAGGAAATCCTCGAAAAAGTTCGCGAATACAGCCAGGCGCGGCATCTGCAGCCCAGGGAATTTGTTCCCGGCGTGACCCCGGTTCCCTATGCCGGAAGGGTGTTTGACGATTCGGAAGTGACCGCCGCGGTGGACACCGTGCTCGATTTCTGGCTGACCCTCGGGCCCCAGGGGGAAGCCTTCGAAATCGAACTCGCCAAGGCGGTGGGCGTCCGCGAGGCTTTGCTAACCAACTCTGGCTCCAGCGCCAATCTTCTCGCGGTTAGCGCCCTGACCAGTTCCAGCTTGCCCGACGGCCTGCGCCCGGGCGACGAGGTGATCACCGTCGCCGCCGGCTTCCCCACCACGGTCGCCCCCTTGGTTCAGAATGGTCTGGTTCCGGTTTTCATCGATGTCGAACCGGGAACCGCGAATCTGCGGGCCGATCTGTTGGAACGGGCCCGGTCTCCCAAAACCAAGGCCGTGGTCGCAGCGCACGCCCTCGGCCATCCGTTCGATCTCGATGCCGTCACCGATTTCTGCCAGAAACACGACCTCTGGCTCATTGAGGACAACTGCGATGCTTTGGGCGCTGAATGGCGTGGCAAGCGTACCGGCTCGTTCGGGGATTTTGCCACCCAAAGCTTCTACCCTCCCCACCACCTGACCATGGGGGAAGGCGGCGCCGTGTTGACCAACACGCCCCGTTTGCGTCGTCTGGCTGAAAGTTTCCGCGACTGGGGTCGGGATTGCTGGTGCCCCTCCGGCAAGGACAACACCTGTGGCAAGCGCTTCGGCTGGAAAATGGGAGACCTTCCCGAAGGCTATGACCACAAGTACATCTACCGCCATTTGGGTTACAACCTGAAGCCGCTGGACATGCAGGCGGCGATTGGTCGCCAACAGTTGATCAAGCTCGACCGTTTCGTGGCGGCACGCCGCGAGAACCACGCCTACCTGATGGAAGCACTCCGACCCTTTGAGGGTCTCATACACCTGCCAGAGCCCGATCCGCGTGCAAACGCCTCGTGGTTCGGTTTTCTGGTGATTGTGCGCGACCATGCCCCCATCAGCCGCCACGACATCATCCGCCACCTTGAATCTCGCAAAATCCAGACGCGGCCGCTGTTTGCCGGCAACCTGTTGCGGCATCCCGCGTTCCAGAATATCGAGCATCGTGTGGTGGGTGACCTGCGCATGACAGACAAGATCATGAACGATGCCTTCTTCATGGGTGTCTACCCGGGCCTGACAAAGCCCATGCTCGACCACATGGTGAACAGCATGCGCGAGGTGCTGGAGCCGGCTGCTACCGGCAAGTCTGTCCGCATCGGCATGCCGACAATCCAGGGCACCGCGTGCCAGGGCGCCGCTTGATGACCGCACGGGTCCGCCGATGGTGCATCGGTTCGGCGCTCGCGGCCGTGCTCCTGGCGCACCTGTTCACCCGGCTGGAGTCCCTGCGGCAGATCGAGTTGGACCAACGCCAATTCTGGTCGGACACCTTTCGGTATTCCCTGGCGGCCCTGGCAGGGCATGGCCTGCGCCCTGTCAAGTTCGCCGGTATTCCCGAATCGATCCCCCTGCAGCGGTTCCTGAGCCTGCAGGCATCAACCATCAGTCCGGAACAATTCAACGCGTATTTCAGCCTGCCTGAATCGGCTCCCCTCACGCCACCCGTGGGGATCACCGATGCCAGTGACGAACATTTGCCGTGGCCCCTGTACACCACCCGCATCCTGGATTTGTGGACCGCCACCGGCCTGTGGTGGCTGTTTGGCATCCGTTGGGATGTCCTTTTTTTCTTTTACGCTGGTCTTTCAACCATCGCCTGTTCGAGCGTTTTTCTGGCCGCACGGGGCTTGTCACGCAATGGGTGGGTGGGTGTGGTGGCGGCGATCGCCTACTCGGTGATGCCACTGGAAATCTCCTACACCGCCTACTCCCCACGCGACATTTCTCCTCTATGGTTTGCCGCTCCTGCATGGGCCAGCCTGGCATGGCTGGTCGGCACCAGGAAATCAAGGGCTGGCAATTTGCTGGCCTGTTTGCTGGCAGGTTTTCTGGCCGCTCTGGGTTTGGGTTGGCGGCACGATGCACTGGTGACCGTTGTGAGCATAGTGGGTTTGGCCGGACCGGCCCTGCTACTGGCTGGACACGGCTGGAAGCTCTCAGTGGGCGGGACCATGGCCTGCCTGGCTTCGGCCCTGGTGACTCGCCTGGCCATCAGCCTGCTGTGTCCGGTGATTCCACAAGGCTCCGGCGTAGGCTTCCACATGGCCAGCTACGCCGAGGAAACCCGCTGCAATCTGTTCCATCTGGAAAACAGCATGGGAGTTTCTCGCGACGACTTGCAGGTGATTGTCCGGGTGGCCCAAAGGCGCATGGAACAGGGGCTGGAACCGTTGTCGTTTGATCCGGAACATTGCCATGAGATTTACGGCCCCGACCACGCTCGAATCAGCCGCGAGTTGTTCCTGGAATCATTCCGCCTGAATCTCCCCACCTGGCTGGGCCATGGCCCCGACTTTCTGTGGAGGGCCTTGCAGGCCACGCGACTGGTGGATCTACCGTTGGCCTCGACAGGCCATGCGCCTGAGCTGGATCCCAAGCGAACCCGCAAACCGATGTCGTGGTGGCTGGCGATCCAGAAATGGCTGTCGGCCGCGGTGCCCGCCCTGGCCTTGATGGGTGCGGTGGGGGTTTGCTTTCCGTTGCCATGGCATGATCCGCGTTCAGCTTGGCTGTTGCGTGGATTGGTGGGCTACCTGCTTGGCTATGTGTTGATCCTGTTCTTTGTTTTGCCCGAGGAAAAACACGCAGGCCCCCTTCTCATCCCGATGGCCCTGCTCGCCGCCGAGGCCTGCGCTTTCCTGGTTGGCTTGGCGGACTCTTCGAGCCGGGCACAACTGGCCGTTGGATTTACACGCAAAAGGGTAACTCTCTACGCGACCGCCGCTTTGTTGATGTTGGTTGGCTGGAAAGGTGCAACGGCACTGGCAGAATCTGTTTCCAAAAATGCCCGCGAATGCCAACGCAAGCACGCGGCTGATCTGGCCGACCGCGCTCCATGGCTGGAGAATACGGGAGACCCCATCCGTCAGGAATGGATTCGCGAGGGCGATGCCAGGAAAAAAGCAGTGGCGATCCTGGCCTGGGTGCAGGCCGAGCAAAGCGGCGTGCGCTTGGCCTGCCGCGAAGGAACCTTCGGTCACCACCGACCATTGGTCCAGTACCATGATTCCCCAAGCCGATTGTTCACCACATGGCACCGTGTACCCGATGGGGAACCAAGCTTGTTCGTGGTCACCGTGCCCGGTCACGCCCTGTTTGGTGACGAGCGGGGTGACATTCTGCGCCTGGATGTGATTGGCAAAGGCAGAATTCTCAAGACTGCCAGACTGGAACTGGATACAGGGCCGGGCAAGGAAAGCCTGCCCTGGCTGAGAACCCTGGTGACCCCTGGGGAAAAGCAGGCCGGCAGCCCACGTCTGCGCAGTTTCAGCATGTCCGGAGCGACAATGCACCGGCTAAAGATACGGGACCTTTACCTGGGGCTGGAGTTGGAAGAACAGGCGCTTTACGATGCGGTAAAGTGGCAGGGCAATCTGCACGAGCAAGACAAAAGGAAAAACCTCCGCGAGTCGGATGATTCCCCCTGACAGGCCGGCATGTACTCACCCAGCATTCCTGAAGCACCAATCCTGGAATTGCGTCGCCTGCGCCAGGCATTGTTCCTCCTGGTGGCGGAGATAGAAATCCACGCCCTGGGGGCGATCCTTGCCTTTTCCGCGCTGCTGTTCAGCATGCCCATCATCGGTTTGGGCAAGGATGAATTGCTGATGTTCCTGTGGGTGGCGGCGCAGATCGGGGCGGCCTCCACGCTGGCGGGAATGGTAGGCCGGTTTGGCTGCCGCACGGTGGGTGCCTGGAAGTTTGTTTACGGGGCGGTTGCCTTGGATATGGTGGTGTTTCTGATAGGTCTGGTGGCCATCACCGGTTTGGTCCCCACCTGGGTGGTTTTTTGGGCCGAGTTGCCAAGGCTAATCAGCTTTGTCCTGACCTTGGGTTACCTGACGGAACTCGCCTTGGGCGCCTCGGACAATGAAATAGCAGAGTTGCTCAGGCAGACAGCAAAAGCCCTGCTGTGGCAACTGGGACTGTGGCCGGCGGTGATTTTCACAACCCTTGGGGCCTGCTTCGGCGCAGTCGCGTTCGCCTGCATCGTCCTGCCCCTGGTCCCCCTGGGTTTGATCTGCATGGGGGTGTTTTTGTTTGTGCGCGTGGTTGTGAATTATTCATTCGCCGTGCGCAAGCTGCGTGCCGTGGTGACACGGCGTATCAACGAACTGGAGGAGGGACTGTCCCCTCCTCCAGCGCGAATTCACTTCAGTGAAGAATCCGGAGACCCTTATGCTGGAGCCGGCGGATAAACCGGCTTAGAGCCCGCGGACGGATTGTTGGCCACAAAGGTACCCAAGAGACTGTTGGTTGGCAGGAATACCGCGTCCATCAGCTCAAGCGGGTCATAATTGAAGACATTGAAGGTCGCCTTGGCACCAGCGCCGGAGCTTGCAAAGATGTCGCCCACGCCATCCTTGTCATAATCGGATACCGCCACACTCACGCCACCGTTGAAGCCCTGCGAGAACGCCAGGAAGTTCTTCAACAGTTCACCTTTCATATTGAAGACCGAAATTTCCGCCTTGCCATTGGTGCCGGGACCGGCACCCACCACCAACTCGCTCAGCCCGTCCCCGTTCAGGTGACCGGCCGCCACCCAAACGCCTTGGTACAAGTTCACCGGGTTGAAGGCATAGAAGCTGGCAAGTGCCCGGGAAGGATCTTCCAGCGTGAAGGTGGTCACATGGCTGTTGATGGCGGGGCTGGCAACCACCAGCGATTCGCCGGTGGAATCCGGACCCCTCATGGCCATGCGCACACCGCCACGCTAGGCCGGCCCATAGGCGTAGAAGGCCTTGCGGAAAGTCCCGGT
>DKBS01000213.1:0-973 GCA_002451275.1 Planctomycetaceae bacterium UBA6894
TATTTATAAATTTTTAATTGAATTTATTGATCTTAAAAGTTCGTTTGCGGCTGGCATGTTTGCCTCCAGGAAAGCCTGACCTTTCTTTCGCCACCGGATCCAATAGCCAGTGACCTGGCCGCGCCTATTCCGTGAGACCGAAATTTTATCGATGTCCTTAAGTGACCAGACAAAGGCACCGTGTGCCCTTGTTTCCAAGGCCAGATCATCGCCCTCCAAAACGAATCGCAAAATGGTGTGCCGGGGCAGCCAGATGGTGGCCCACCACAGGATTCCTTGGAGCACAAGCAAAAGCGCCAGACCGGCAGGCAGACAGATCCACAATTCAGAGATGTCTTTCCGGGGGCCCAGACTGAGCGCGCCTACCCAGGTCAGCCCGGCACCCATCAGGGTCAGCGGAGAGATTATGGCGCGTATCAGCAGCGCCTTGGCCATTCGCTGCCAGCGGGTCTCCGGCGGTTTTTCTCCGGTGAGCATGCGGGGTTTTTGAAGGTTCAGCAAACCGGCAGGGCCAGGCGGCCTGCTGTGACGGCGAGTGCGGGAAGATGTTCCCGGTTCAGGGAAAGGTTCAGCGTTTCCGCCACTGGTTCTCCCACCACCAACTCCCCGGCCACGCCGATGGCGCGGACGGGGACCAGCTTGCGGCGCAGGGCCGGCAGCAGGCCGCGCAGGCTCACGCGCACCCCACGGCAGGCGGTGCCCTGGACCTGGCCGGGGCGGTTGTCCTCGGCGGTCTCCACCAACACCTCCAGGTCCCGGCCAACCAGTGAACGGCGGTACGCGTCGGCCAACGAAGCCTCCACCTCCGCGGCGCGACGCATGCGGTCGTGTATCACGGTGGGGGGAACAGGGTCGGGCAGGGTGGCCGCGCGGGTGCCCTCGCGCGCGCTGAAGGCGAACAGGTGCATGCTGGCAAAACCTGCCTGGCGGGCGACCGTGCAGCTGGCCTCAAAGTCTTCCTCGGTTTCGCCCG
>DKBS01000213.1:1207-9263 GCA_002451275.1 Planctomycetaceae bacterium UBA6894
TCCTCGGTTTCGCCCGGGTAGCCCACGATCAGGTCGGTGGTGATGGCCGGGTGATCGAGCAGTTCCCTGGCCATTGCCACCTGCTCCTGGAACCGGCCGGCGGAATAGCGGCGGCGCATGGAGGTCAGCACCCGGTCCGACCCGCTCTGCAGGCAGAGGTGCAGGTGGGGCACCACCCGCCGGTTGGCGGCCAGGACTTTCAGCAGGCTTTCGCGGGCCTCGGCGGCATCCAGGCTGCTAAGGCGGATGCGGAATTCGCCAGGCAACGCCTCCAGACGGTCCAGCAGGTGCCAGAGGCGGCTCCACTGTTCGCGGGGTTTTCCTTTGCTGAGGTCGAGCCCATAGTGCCCCAAATGGATGCCACCGAGGACAATCTCGCGGTAGCCGGTCGCCACCAGCCCGGCCACCTCGCTGACAATGTCGTCCATGGGGCGGCTGGAGAACCTGGGCCGGACCGTGGGGATGATGCAGTAGGCGCAGTCGAGCAGGCAGCCGTCCTGCACCTTCACAAAGGCGCGTTGGTGGCCAGCGAAGCCCCGGATGCCTGGTAGGGAATCGGTTACTCCCCAGGGCTGCAGGTCTTGCGCCAGGCGATCTTTGTCGGTGACCACATGACGCACCCCGGGCAGTTTGCCGATTTCCTCGGGTGCCCGGGTGGCGTAGCAGCCCATGACGACAATCTCGCCACCCGGTTGCTGCCGGTTCAGCCGCCGGATCATTTGCCGTGCCTTCACATCGGCTTCGTGGGTCACGGTGCAGGTGTTCACCAGGCAGAGGTCAGCGGGCTCATCGGGGGCGGCGGCCACCCAACCGGCGCTTTCAAGCAGTTCCTGGGCGTACTGGGTTTCGTACTGGTTCACCTTGCAGCCGAGGGTGGCCGTGCGGAACCGTCGGGCTCCCGGTTGCCGGGTGGAAGGCGAGAGACGATGGCTGGGAGAAGGGTGTGGCATAAATTGCTAGCTAAAGATTGGTGCAGTTTGGGGCCTTGCTTTTCCGTTCAAAATCGCCACATGGACAGTTTTTAACCGGGGCCGCCATCGCCTGACACCACACTGGATGATAGCATGAAGAGTCCTGCCAGCTCGCTGGTTTTGCGGACCCAAGGCGGCCTTGGCAAACCGGCCACAGACGCGAATTCGGGAAGGGATCATGGCGGCTCAGACGCTGACTGAAAAGATTTTGGCCCGGCACGCCGGAAAATCGTCGGTCGAACCCGGCGAAAACATCTGGGTGGATGTGGATATCCTGATGACGCACGATGTGTGCGGTCCGGGCACCATCGGTGTGTTCCACCAGAATTTCGGTCGCGACGCCAAGGTGTGGGCCAAGGACAAAGTGGTCATCATCCCAGACCACTACATTTTCACCGCCGACAAAATGGCCAACCGCAATGTGGATGTGCTGCGCACCTTTGTGAAGGAGCAGGGGCTTCCCCACTTCTACGATGTGGGCAGCGAGCGCTACAAGGGTGTCTGCCATATCGCCCTCCCCGAGGAGGGGCACACCCGCCCCGGCGAGATTTTGCTGGGCACCGACAGCCACACCTGCACTGCGGGAGCCTTCGGCGAGTTCGCCACGGGTATCGGCAACACGGATGCTGGCTTCGTGATGGGCACGGGCAAGACCTGGCTGAAGGTGCCCCCCACGCTGCGGTTTGTTTTCAATGGGGACCTGCCGCCGTACCTGATGGCGAAGGACCTGATTTTGGCGGTCATCGGCGACATCGGTTGCGACGGCGCCACCTACCAGGCCATGGAGTTCGATGGTGACGGCGTCTACGCCCTCAACATTGAAGAGCGCATGACGCTGTGCAACATGGCCATCGAGGCCGGCGGCAAGAACGGCATCATCGCCGCTGACCAGAAGACCATCGACTTCGTGAAATCGCGCGACAAGGCGGGCAAGCCCTTCGTGGTGGAGAAGTCGGACGCGGGCGCCCGTTTCGCCCGTGAATTTGTCTACGATGTGAAGACCCTCCGCCCGGTGGTGGCCAAGCCCCACAGTCCGGACAACCGCGCCTATGTGGACGAGTGCAAGGGCACCAAGCTCGACCGGGCCTACATCGGTTCGTGCACCGGCGGCAAGATGACCGACTTCCGCGCCGCAGCCAAAATCCTGGCTGGAAAAGAAGTGAAGATCGACACCTTTGTCGTGCCTGCCACCACCGAGGTCGCCCGCAACCTGAAGACCGAGAAGCTGGGCGGCAAAACCTTGGAAGAGATCTTCCTGAACGCCGGCGCCAAGATTGGCGAGGCCTCCTGCGCGGCCTGCCTGGGCGGCCCCTCAGATACCTTCGGCCGTCTCAACCAGGCGATCCGGTGCATCAGCACCACCAACCGAAATTTCCCCGGGCGCATGGGACACAAGCAGGCGGAGGTCTTCCTAGCCAGCCCGCTCACCGTCGCAGCCAGTGCCCTGACCGGACAGATCACCGATCCGCGGGAGTATGTGTCGTGAAGCTTGAGAAAATCATCCAAGGCAAGGCGTATGTCCTGGGCGACAACATCGACACCGACCAGATCATTCCCGCCGAATACCTCACCCTGAACCCGGCGATTCCCGAGGAATACCGCCAGTTCGGTCGCCACGCCCTGGCCGGTGTGCCCGCGGCGCAGGGGGGCCTGCCCAAGGGGCATGTGCCGTTCCACAAGGGCCCCACCGATCTGGTAAGCGACTTCCAGATCATCGTGGCCGGGCGCAACTTCGGGTGCGGTTCCAGCCGCGAGCACGCGCCCATCGCCCTGGACGCCGCCGGCATCAAGGCGGTGGTGGCCGAGTTCTATGCCCGCATCTTCTATCGCAATTCTGTCAACGGCGGGTACATCGTGCCGGCCGAGACTGCCGAGCGGCTTTGCGAGAAGGTCTGCACCGGTGACGAACTGCGCCTCAACCTCGATGCCTGCACGATGGAAAACCTGACAACGGGCGAGAAATACAGCCTGCGCCCGCTGGGTGAGGTGGTGCCCATTCTCGAGGCGGGCGGGGTGTTCCCATACGCCCGGTCCAAAGGCATGTTGCCCGCCTGACGGGTGGCGAAACCGTCCGGGGGCTAACCACCGGACGGCACACTGGTCCCGGGGGGTGACTAGGTGCGAATCGACTACAACGGCGGATTGGGGGAGCCATCCCCCTCCGGTCCCGTGCCACCTTCCGCCCCCTCTTCCGAAAACCGGCGCTCCCGCACCTTTGCCGAGGTGCTTCTGGATCGCGTGCAGGGCATGTACCCGGGGAATTTCCACCCCAGGTCATTCGCCATGCTTTCCGGCAATGACATCGACCTGGTCATGAAGACACTCGATTTGTTGCACAAGGAGGGGCTGGTCCACCGGGTTCAGGATCCCTCCCTGCCGGATGAACTGGTGGTGGGTCTGACCGAAAAGGGCCGGGACCTGTATGCCGACCCGGTCGCCCTGAACCGCTGGCGGGAGGCGCGTGCGGTCACCCGCGACACCACCCGCCGCATGCTGGGTCTGGATCCCCAACCCGGAACCGTCTGGTCCACACATTTCCTGTGGGTCTTGATTCTTGCGAACTTCGCCTGGGGTGCTCTGCTTGCATGGCAGTCGGGCATCCTGGGGGAATATTTGCAATCCCCTGGCCTGGAAACCCTCAACCAGGTGCACCAGCGCATAGGCGCCGCAGATGCGGTGAGCCTGGCGCGCGGGGAGTGGTGGCGCCTTTTGACCTGCGTTTTTGTCCATTTCGGCATGCTGCACCTGGTGTGCAATTCGCTGGGCCTGCTGGGTGTGGGGGCCCTGGTGTCCCGCATGATGGGGCCCGCGGTCGTTCTGCTGGTGTTCGTGATCGCGGGGATCTGGGGCACAGGCTTCGGTGTGACCTTTCAGGCGGAATCCACGCGCGATGGCATCGCCGGGGCCAGCGGTTCCATCTGCGGGCTAATGGCGGCCTTCCTGCTGTGGTTTCTCACGCACCGCCACCAGCTTGAGCCGAAGGTGGCCAAGCGATTCGGCACACTGCTGATGATGGACCTGATCCTCATCACAGGCATTTCCCTGATGCCAGGGGTGAGCGGACTTGGCCATCTGGGCGGGGCGGTGGGTGGCGCACTGGTGGCCACCGGGCTATTGTTTCTGGCGGATGACGGGGCCAAGGCCTCCTGGCGTCCCTTGGCGGGTTCGCTGTGCCTCATGGTCGCCGGGGCGGGGGGAGCAGCCCTGGTTTCCACGGCCACCCGGGCGGCTATACCGCAGGCCGAAACCACGCTGCAGAAGGCTGACGCCCAATTGCTGAACAAAAGCCTGTATCCCGAACTGGCCGTGGCCCGGGTGGAATACCGGCAGTTTGTGCTGAACTTTGCCGAACCGCTGCAACTGCGCGACAAGTTCCGCCGCAACCGCGAGATGGCTACCCAGGCGGTGGACCAGCTCGAGGCATTCATCCCCCGGCAGAAAAAGGTGCTGGAAGACTGGAAGGGCGTTCGGCTACAAAGCCAGGGCATGACCCTGCTGGCGGAACGGGCGGTGGAACTGCTGGATGCCCGGGACAAATACTGCACCCTGTTGGAAGAAACCTTGCGGATGGGTCGAGAGTGGCCCATGGAGCGGGACAGCGAGGTGACCGCCGCGCGCAAGGCTTGCCGCCTAGCCCAGGTCGCTTATCAGAAACAGGGCAAGGTCCTAGGGTTGGCTTCGGAAGACCTTTCCGAGATGGATGCCCCGGTCGAGGAAATCAACTGAAAGCCCCGATACCCCGGGCCCTTGCAGGCGGGACCTTCCATGTTTATTCCCATTTCCGATGACAATTCCTCCCGGCGCAGCGTGCCGGTGCTCAATTTCATTTTTATTGCGGTGAATGTGCTGGTGTTCTTCGGCCTGCAACAGGGCCGGGATTTGGGCAACGCTTTCACCCAAAGCTATTCGCTGGTGCCGCGCGAGATTGTCACCGGCAAGGATGTGATCACCGAGCCCCAAACCGAGGTGGTTCGCCACATGGGCAGGGAGGTGGAGGTGACGGTGCCGGGGCTTGGGCCGACACGGCCGTCGGTCTACATCACCTTGCTCACCAGCATGTTCATGCACGGCAGCATCATGCACCTGGTTGGCAACATGATGTTCCTTTGGATTTTTGGCGACAATCTGGAAGACGCCCTTGGAACCTCTATGTACCTGCTTTTCTACCTGGCCAGCGGAGTTGGGGCGGGTTTGATCCATGTCGCCTCCACCTATTTTTTTGGAGGAAACCCACTGGTTCCCTGCCTGGGGGCCTCCGGGGCAATCTCTGGAGTTCTAGCTGGATATCTGATGCTATTTCCGCATAACACTGTGCATGTGCTGTTTTTACGCAGCATCATCGGGGTACCGGCTTTTCTGGTGGTGGGTGGATGGTTCCTTTTCCAGTTGGCAAGCGCCTACCTGTCGATGTCGAGTTCCGAAGGGGGCGGAGTGGCGTATGGAGCGCACATTGGCGGTTTTTTGATTGGGATGCCCCTCATCTTTTTACTGGGAGGCCGTCGCCAACCGGTGGTCAACCGGGGCCCCTGGGGGGATCGTTTCAGCTAGAAGTGATTGCCCTGTAAAGGTTTAGGGGATTTGTTCGGCCCTGCTTCCGGGGCATTCAGATCTTTTTCAGATTTTAGACTTTTTTTCTCAAGTTCACCCGGCTATACCGCCGAGCCCTTGCCAATGGATTGGCAAAATGTGCAGGCCGGGATGCCGAGATGAAATGCAATTTTTGGGCTTTTCGGGTGGCTTGCTTCAACTTTGCGGCCTTCTTGATGGGCTGCCAGTCCACTCAAGGGCAAAGCCCCCTGGCCATGACCTTGCCCCCTGGCACCATTGGCAAGAAGCCGATGGGCAACCCCGTGGTGCGGGCCCAGGCCCCCGATGTTCCGGTTCCGGGCGCCAATCTGCGTATTCCCGGCGCCAATCCGGCGGAGTCCCAGGTGATTCGCACCTCGTATTACGAGGGGGCGCTCAACTTGGCCGCAAACACCAGCGGCTCAGCGGCTACCAAGCCTTCGGGTGGCAATCTGCTGCGTGACCTGCTCAGCTCCACCGCGAAAATTGGTAACCAACTGGGCGGTCAGGTGCGCCCCACCACCGTGGTGGCTGCTGCGGGCGCTTCGGAGTTGCCTGCCGACAACCGGGGCACTGTGAAATCATCGATGATGGTCCAGGCGAGCGCTTTTCAGCCACTGCCAGTGACCCAGGGGGGCAGCGTCAACCCTGAGCCAGCCCTGCTGGTCAACCGGGCCATGGCCGCCTATCAGAAGATGGATGGCGTGATTGTGCGGTTCACCCGCCGGGAGCGCATCAACGGCAGCGAACACCCCGAGGAAACCATCGTGCTGACCCTCCGACGGGACAGCTTTGCCGTGCACATGAAATGGCTGGGCAACGGCAGCTCCGGCCGCGAGGTGGTGTACAACCCCAAGCTGGACGACAAACGGATGACCGTGGTGACCGCGCCCGGCGACATTCCCTTCATGTCCGGCGGCAAGCGGATGGCCCTCGACATCAACAGCGCTCTGATCCGCAATTCCACCCGGTACTCGATCACCGACACCGGTTTTTTGAGCATGATCAACCGGCTGGCCAGCAGTGTGGAGGCGCTCAATCGCGGCGCGTTTGCCGGCGGCTCCGTGGTGTCGCTGGGTTCGATCCGCCGTCCGGAATTCCCCGGTGACGTGGATGCGGTGGAGGTGAAATTCCCAGCCGGTGCCGAACGGGAATTCCCCGGCGGTGGCAAACGCCTGATGTGCTTCTCGAAGGAAAACAACCTGCCGGTCCTGCTGATCACCTGGGATGAGAAGGGGCAGGAAATGGAGTACATGAAGTACGACCGGTTCCAGATGCTCCACCTGGATGATGAGGACTTTGACCCCGATTTCCTGTTCCCCCTGCCGGGCAAACCGAAAGCCCCTGCTGGCAAATGATTTCTGCCAGTTTGGCAGGGTTCTCGGACCGAAAATGGGAAAGCTGGCAGGTGAAACCACGGTTTTGCCTGCCAGCTACCGTTTTTATGGGCGGAAACCCTGCTATTTCATGGGTTTATGGCCAGAGCTGTGGTTGGCACTCGGATTGCAGATGGATTCTTCCGGACTAGCCGTTGTGTGCTGGACCTAAAAGAGCCTAACCTTTGCCGGAGGTCGCGTTTTTATAGGCTATTGGGAACAGGATGTGGGGCGAATGCTCTTGCCTGGACACCCAAGCCAAGGAAGGAGGGTGGGTAGATGAATGGAATCGAGACTCACCCCAAGGAATTCTCCATCCTGATCGCGGATGATGATCAGGGTTACCGGGAAGTTCTTCGCGAGCTGGTCGAAGGGGTTGGTTACAAAACCTTGCTGGCTTCCAGCGGGGAAGAGGCCGTGGACCTGGCCAGCGAGGCCGAGGTTCACTTGGCTCTTTTGGACATGAACCTGCCGAAGCTGACGGGGCTTGAGACCCTGCAACTGGTTCGGCAGATGCATGCGATGTTGCCGGGCATTCTGGTGACGGCTGATACCAGCCAAAGCCTGATGCGTGAGGCGCAGCGCTCCAGCGTGTACAGCGTGTTGCCCAAGCCGGTCCGCAAGGAGATGGTTTTGGGCACCTTGGCCCGTGCCCTGCGAAAGCACTACGGCAGCGCAGGACCGAGGCTCAGCGGCTGACAAAGACTTTGGCCGATTTGTTTGGTATTTAACCACCCGGAGAATGGAACGATGAAGCTGCAACCCCTCAATGACAAGATCGTGGTCAAGCGCGAGGAGGCCGAGGACAAAACCGCAGGTGGTCTGTACCTGCCCAGCGCAGCCCAAGAGAAGCCCCGCCAAGGCAAGGTGGTCGCCTTGGGTGCCGGCAAGCACCTCGATGGCGGTAAGCGGGCCAAGTTTCAGGTGAAGGAAGGCGACCGCGTGCTGTTTTCCTCCTACGCCGGCAGCGAAGTCACGGTCGATGAGGTTGAGTACCTCATCATGACCGAAGACGACATCTTGGCCGTGGTCAGCTAACCCAGCCGGATTCGAGTGCAATTAAAAGAAACGGGGCCCGGTTCGGAAACGAACCGGGCCCCGCTTCTTTTTGATTGTTGGGAGATTTTCAGCGACGGTTGCCGG
>DKBS01000085.1:0-2156 GCA_002451275.1 Planctomycetaceae bacterium UBA6894
TGGTGGGTCTGCTGGTTCCCGCCGTGCAAAAAGTGCGCGACGCCGCCAACCGCATGAGCTGCTCCAACAATCTGAAGCAACTGGGTATCGCCCTCCATAGTTTCGGCGACACCAACGGCAAACTTCCACCCTATGCGGGCCTGTTGGGCAGCACCAATGGAAGCGCCCATTTCTTCCTGCTCCCCTTCATCGAACAGGATAACCTGTTCAAGCAGGCCAATGGCCAGTCTTTCAATGTGGCCACCGCGGTGGTGAAGACCTTCGTTTGTCCCAGCGAGGCATCGGTCCAGGGTGGCCAGTTTCCCTCCGGACACCCGCGCGGCGCCCGCCTGGTGCGCAACGGGGTCGGTTTCGGCGCGACCAACTACCCCGTGAACGCCGCGGTGTGCGATGGCAACCGCACCATCACCGGCGTCACCGATGGCACCTCCAACACTGTCGCCTTCGCAGAACGCATGGCTGACTGCACCGGGCCCAACTATCCCAAGGCGGGCGCGACCCCCAATCTGGGCACCGGATCCTTCACCTATTCCATCTGGGCCCGCGGCCAGAAAGTCACCGCCACCGCCAACTGGCAGGATGGCGCCGGTGCCTGGAACCCCGCCACCGGCCCGCTGGGCGCCAACAACTCGTGGTGGGACATGCCCGCCTTCGACCTGCCGGTCACCACGGTCGGCCCCCGCAGCGACCCCGGCTTCCGCCAGAACTGGAACGGTGGGGTGGTGAATCCCGGTGCCTTCCAGGTGGGCGCCTTCCCCAACGCCTGTGACTACCGGCGTCTGCAGGGCCTTCACAGCACCGTGATGAATGTGGCCCAGATGGACGGCAGCGTCCGGTCGCTCAGCGGCGGCCTCACCGCCGTCACCTGGTTCAACGCCTGCCGCCCCGATGATGGTTCGGTCCTCGGCGCCGATTGGTGATCCGCACACCTCCATTGCATTCACCTGTTCGAACCTTCCGGAGATGAGATGAAACGACTGTTGCTTCCGGGCGCTTTTGCCGCCGCCCTGTGCCTGGCGGGCTGCTCGGGCGAAAAGCCCACCACCCAGCTTTCGGGCACTGTCACGTTCAAGGGCAAACCGGTTCCCGCCGGGTACATCAACTTCATGCCCGACTCCACCAAGAAGGTGTACGGGGATGTGCGCATGGTGCGCATCAAGGACGGCGCCTACGCCACCAAGGAGGGGAACGCCAACGGTGTCTTCCCGGGCGACGCCCAGATCATGATCAGCGGGTTTGATGGCAAGCCCCTGGATTACTACCCCGATGGCAAGCAGATCTTCAACCCTTGGCAAACCACCGGGGTGGTGCCAACCGGCAAGGGTACCCTGGATTTCCAGGTCCCCGATTCCGCTGCCAACAATTTGAAGATCATGCCCACAGCCGATATCCCCGGCAGCACCGGAAGCTGATTCCCAGCCCGGATTGCCCCCAGGTCTCCATGCAACCGATAATGGGTGCATGGAGACTTTTCTTTTTTCCCGGCGTCGCTTTTCCAAATCGGTGGTGGCCGGCGCCATCCTCGCCGCCTCATGCCAAGCCGCTTCGGGCGACCCCGTCCGTTACGCCATCGAGCGCAAACCGAAAAAGCGTGTCCGGGCCCTGCTCACCTACCAGGTCCACTGCCCCAACATGGTGGCCAGCAAGTGGTCGGTCTGTGCCGCCATCGCCCCTAATTTCCCCGGACAGGACCAAACCCGCACCCAGATGGTTCCCCAACCGGTCGAATCGCGCGACCAAAGCCCCGAAAGCCGCGAGATTGTCGGCCTGGTGCTGCCCGGACAGGGCGCGCTGGTCAACACCCTCCCGGTCTCCATCACCTACGAGGCGACGCTCTTTTCCAGGGTGCTCCGCCCGGTGGAGCCCGACACCACCCCCGCCCCGGTTCCGCCGCTGCGAAACTCCGACCGGGCCAACTACCTGGCCAGCCGCGGCGACATCAACCACGCGTCCCCGGAATTCGGCACCTGGCTCACCCGGGAAAAACTCCGGCGCGAAAAAACCGAATCCGATATCGACTTCGCCGGCAGGGTTTACCTGCGCCTCAAAATGCTGTTCCAGTACGATTACCAACCCCTGTCCAGCCGGGTGGCCACCCATGTCTGCAAGGTGGGCAAGACGGACTGCGGCGGCCTCTCCATCCTGTTTGTCGCGGT
>DKBS01000085.1:2456-25642 GCA_002451275.1 Planctomycetaceae bacterium UBA6894
GCCGAACCGAACAGCACCCTGGGCAAGACTCCCTATTACCAATGGCATGTGAAAAGCGAGTTCCACGCCCGCGAAGCGGGATGGGTGCCGGTGGACCTGTCCGGCGCGGTGGAATACGACAAAAAAGACCCCAAGAGCCTGGCCTACTTCGGCAACGACCCGGGGGACTTCCTGACCTTCCATTTCAACCCGAACCTGGTGATCGATAGCGGGTTGTTCGGCAAAAAACCCGTCCACAACCTGCAGTACCCCATGTGGTGGTGGACCGGCCAGGGCAGCGCCGAGCCCAAGCAGATCACGGAAGGGTGGCAGGTGACCACCGTTCCCGGCTAGTCAGGGGGGGGCACACCGTGGACGCCGCAAAGCTTTGCTGAAAGGGGACCAGCGATGGAAAAACCGGTAATCGACAGCCGCCTGGCGGCCCGCTGGATCGCCCGCGCCATGGCCGCGGTGTTCACGCTGCTCTGGGGCGCCTTTTTCCTGCATCATCTCGGCGAGTGGTACCTGCGGCCTGAAGGGTACCCGCCCGCGTGGGTCACCGGCCTGATACTGCTGCACTTCGGTTTGCTGGCCGGACTGGTGACTGGTTTCCGCTGGGAACTGGCAGGCGGGCTGCTGGCGTTGGCCTCTGGCGGGTCTTTCTTCTGCCTGATTGGCGCCTGGAAAATCTGGTACCTGTGGGTGCCCACGCTGGTGCCCGGCCTGATCTGGATTTGGCTGGGCCTTGCCCGGGCCCCGGAAGCCACCACCCCTACCGGATCCAACTGAACTCCTGGCCGTTCACCAGGGCCCACACCAGATTGTCCCACGCCTGCTTTTTGTCGCGGGGGGTCTTGGCGGCGGACAGGTGCTCTAGGGCCAGCTTGCGTTTCCCGTCGGCCGGCTTGTGCCCCACAGCCCACAGGAACAGCTCGTCCACCTTCTCCGCATCCGGCCGGCTGTCCTTTGCAAGCAGGTCGGCACGGGCCCCGGCGCGCGCGATCTTGGTCTGCACTTCCTCGGAATTCAGCAGGTGCAGCACCTGGGCCAGATTGGCCTCGGTCACCCGCTCGCACTCGCACGGGCTGAGCCGCTGCGGACGGCCGAACACATCCAGGAAATAGGAGCTGAAAGACTCATCCGGCAGCATGATCGCGCGCCGGGGCGCGAACTGGTCGGCGGGCAACCCCGCGAACGAGGCCGGCGACCCGACAACCTGGTGCACCGCGTCAAACAGCACCTCCGCATTCATCCGCTTGGGATAGTACCGGGCGAACGATTGCCGGTCGGTGGCGTTGCCCTCCACCGGGTCGCTGGACAGGCGGTACACGGCGCTGGTCACAATGCGCCGGCATAGCGAGCGCAGGCTGAAACCGTCTTGCACCACATGGCTGGCCAGCGCATCCAGCAGGGCCGGATTGCTGGGCGGGTTGGTCACACGCATGTCATCCAGCGGCTCCACCACGCCCCGATCGAAGAAATGAGCCCAGTAACGGTTGGCCACCGCCCTGGCGAAGAACGGGTTGTTCGCGCGGACCAGCCAGTCGGCCAGCAAGACCCTGGGATCTTCCTCCGCGCCGGGCATGAGCGGCTTTCCGTCGAGCGGGGTCGGCTGAATGGGCTTGTTGTCGCGCTTGTTCAGCACGGTTCCGGTGGGGCGGTTGTAATAGAAGGAGCGCTGGTTGTTGTTTTGCTGCAGGGCCGACCGGGTGACGGCCGGCACATTCTTGCGGCCCAGCCGGCCGAAGAAGGCGGCAAGCCCCCAGTAGTCGTCCTGGCTCCAGCGTTCATACGGATGGTGGTGGCACTGCGCACACTGCATGCGGGTGCCCATGAACACCTGGGCCATGTTGTCCACCATCAGGTCCGGTGTTGCCAGGTCCTTGTACCAAACGGTGGCGGGCGAGCGTTCCTCATCACCCGTGGCCAGCAGGATCTCCCGCGTCATGCGGTCGTAGGGCATGTCGTCACGGATGGCCTCGAACAGCCAGCGGTGGAAGGCAAAGGTGCCGAACGCGCGCTCCGCCTGGTTGCCGCGCTTGACCCGGAGGATGTCCGCCCATTTCCCCGCAAAGTAGTAGGCGTACTCGGGACGCGACAACAATTCGTCCGCCCATCGCTCATCCTTTTTGGGGTTCTTGTCGGCCGCGAATGAGGTCACCTCGTCGGGGGTGGGTAGCGTCCCGGTCAGGTCCAGGAACAGGCGTCGGATGAACACCTCGTCACTGGCGCGGGGGGAGGGCTGGACCCCCAGCTCTTTCCAGCGGCTATGCACCGCGCGATCGATGGGCGTGTTTGCCACGAACGAATCGCCGCTCTTGAAACCCAGCGGCACACGGGCGCGGAACACCTCCACCCGGCCGGAAAAGCGCACCATGATGGCAGCCTCCCCCGTCCCTCCGCCCGGCCGCACCACACCCTGGGCGTCCACCCCGGCCACATTCGGGTCGTTCGACTCGTACTGGGCCATGCGGGTCACATCCTCCACCCGCCCGTCGGCGTAGTGGGCCAGCGCCACGACCTGCTGCCTTGAATCCTTTCCCAGGGTGTTGCCCGGGGGAACCACCTCGAGCCGCGTCAACGACGCCTCGGTGGCGGAAGGGGCCTTCGCCCCGCCCGCGATCCAGCGCAGCAGCAGATTGTGCTCGTCGCTGCCCGGCTCGATCTTCCGTCCGCCACCATGGGCGGCCAGACCGGTTGCCTTCAACACCAGCGGCGATTTCTCGGGGGCGTCCACACACACCCGGCGGCCCCGGTGCTCCTGCACCAGCGTGAGATAATCCAGTTCAGGGTCGAAACCCAATAAAGACAGACGGAAACCGTTCTGGCCGCTCTGCTTGCCATGGCAACCACCGGAGTTGCAGCCGAAGCGGGTCAACACGGGCACCACCTGGTGGGTAAAACTCACCGGGGCGGCCTTTGCGCCATCCACCACTTGCACCGGAATGCTGGCCGCAAGCCCGCCCGCCTCCACCCTGACGGATCCGGCGCCGTCCCCGGCCGGAAAAAACCGGCCCTCGCCCCGCAGGCTGACCAAGCCGGCCCGGTCCGGCACGAATCGGGCCTGGTGGGTGAGGTCCTCGCGCGAACCATCGGGCCGCACCAGGGTCACCAACACTTGGGCGGACGCATCCCGCCCGGCCAGCCTGATTTGGGCCGGATACACCTCCAGCTTGCCTTGCGGCTCGCCGGGCGCGGCACCCCAGGCAAGAACCGCCAGCAGCGGGATCAGGGAAGTCGACACCCATCGGGCAGGCGGGGTGGTCATGGCATAAACCCTCGCGTTCTGGCTGTCAGGCGATTGCAGGACCGGGAAGCGAAAGGGCCGCGGGGCAGTCCCCGCGGCCGCTGGAACAGGGCGTGCGGGACGGAAGTCAGGACAACTCGGTCACCAGGTTGCGGTCTTCCAGCAGGTGCACCGGGCGGCCGCTGCCATTGGCGAAAGTCATCGCGGGATCGATACCCATGGCGTTGTACAGCGTGGCCAGCAGGTTGCTGGGCCGGTAGGGCCGGTCCTTGGGGCGCTCGCCAAGGGAAGACGAGGAGCCAACAGCCTGCCCCATCCGTAGGCCGCCGCCCGCCACCAGCGCCGACATGACCGGCGACCAGTGGTCGCGGCCGGCAGTGCCATTGACCTTGGGGGTGCGGCCGAACTCGCCCCACATCACCACCGCCACATCGTCCGCCATGCCGCGGTCGTGCAGATCGTTCACCAGGTTGGCGATCCCCCGATCGACCAGCGGCAACTGGCGCTTCAGCGTGGTGAAGTTGTTGGAATGGGTATCCCAGCCGCCAATCGACAGGGTGACACAATTCACGCCGGCTTCCACCAGACGGCGGGCGGTGAGGAAGCTTTCCACGCCCTTGTACCGTTCACGGTTTTCCCGGGATTCTTTCTCCAGGTTCAGCGCGTCGCGGGCCACCCCGGAAGTGACCATGTCAAAGGCCTTGGCGGTGAAGGTGTCCAGCCCCGCCATGGTGCCCGAGGCGTCTATATCTCGGCGCAGGTCGTCGAGGCCCGCTAGCAGGTTCTTGCGGGCATCCAGGTTGGCCCCCGCGTTGGACTGCGCGGGGCGCAGGTTTGCAAGGCCCGGGCCGTTGGGCGTGAAGGGGCGGTGCGCCACGCCCAGGAAACCCGGCTCGGTCCCCCGGCTCATGCCCCGCAGGCTGACAAACGAGGGGACCGTCTCGGCCAGGCTGGAGCCAGACTGCACAGCCCGCAGCTTGGACACCACCGAACCGAAGGACGGATGCTCCTGCACCCGGTTGATCTGCTCGCTGAAACCGGTCATCACCTGCGAGTCGGAGTGTTCATCCACGGCCACCAGCGACCGCACCACAGCGAGCTTGTCGAACATCTTCGCCTGCAGCGGGAAGTGCTCGCTGATCTGGATGCCCGGCACATTGGTGGCGATGGGTTTGAATTCGCCGCGGTATTCCACCGGAGCCTCAGGCTTCAGGTCATACATGTCCATGTGGGAGGGGCCGCCGGGCAGGTAGACCAGAATGGCGGCGCGGGCCTTGCCCGATCTGGATTTGCCGGTCGGATTGGCCCGGGCAATGTCAGCCGCCCTGGCCTGGTGGCGCAACAGGTCCGCGAGGGACAAACCGGTGCCAAGCGCCCCCAAGCGGATGAAATCCCGCCGTCCCAAGCCATCGCAAAAACCTTGGGTGGTTGAGGAACCCCAGAAAGTGAGCATGTCCGCCTCCTGATTGGCCAGCGCCTGTTCGTTTCAATCCCGGGCAAAATCGGGTCGGGGGAATCAAATTAGAAGGAAAAACAATCGGTCGTGGAGCGAACAGGGCTGTGGAGGGCGCGCCCCGTTACCTTGCAGTATCGACACGATAGCCGTTTTCTCATTTATTTTCCAACCTTATTCCATCCCTTTTCCCAACGGTTGCGAACAATGAACCCCCACCAGAGAACCAATAAGGGGGGCATCAATCGATTTCACCGCCGTTTTCCGTTAGCCTCAAGGTTCGAGGGAGCCGCCCACTTTATGGTTCCCCAGCGGGTTGTTTTATCTGGTTTTACCTCGCAGCGAGGCCTGCCATGGTCCGTCCTCAAACCCTTTTGGCGTATCTGTGGGTGGCCTGCTCCTGCCTCGCCACTCCTATCCGGGCACAGCAGCAAAACCAGCCAAACCCCGCCAAAGCCCCGCCCCTCGACCAGCCCCCCATCCTCAACCGGGTCTTCCCACCCGCATTGGCGGTCGGCTCCACCACCCGTTTGGAATTCAGGGGTAGCGGGGTCGAAAATCCGGTGGATCTAGTTTCCGGCAGGGCAGGGCTAGCCTTCCGGATCCTGCCCCAGGAACCACTGCCTCCCGCTCCCAAACCGGGCACCCGCCCCGCAGCCCAGCCCATGGAGCAGCCCTCCCGACTGGCGGGCCGGGTCGAAGCCACCGTCGCCCCCGGCCTGACCGAAGGCATGGTGGAGCTGCGGGTGGTCACGGCCGGCGGCGTCAGCAATTCCCGCAAGGTGCTCCTGACCAGCCAGCCTGTTCTCGAGGAAAAGGAACCCAACAACGATCCGGAAAGCGCCCAGCCGCTGGCGCTGAACCAGGTGGCCGCCGGCGTCATCAGCGCCAGTACGGATGTGGATTACTTCCGGTTCCAGGGCACCAAAAACCAGCGCGTGTTGGGCTGGCTGGGTACCAGCAGCCTGGACAGCCGCTTGCCCGGCGCCATGGAGCTCATCAGTCCTGACAATCGGGTGCTGGCCCAGGCCCGGGACCGGGTCCATTCGGACACGCTCCTCGATGTCAGACTGCCAGCTGACGGAACCTACAAGGTGCGCGTTTTCAGCTTCGGGCATGTCGAGGGCGGCCCCGATGCCATTTACCTGCTGAGACTGGGGGACCAACCGGTGGTGGAATCGGTGCATCCGCTGGTGCAACCACCCCAGGGAGGCGTGTGTCTGATATTCGGCCACGGCTTGCCCGGCGGAAAACCTGTCCCCGGCAATCGCGAGGGTCTCGAACAGGCCCGACTGGTGCTTATACCGGTGGCGGATGAGGACTTGGCCCAGCCCTCACCCCTTGCGGGTGCGCTCCTGCCCCTCAAAACTTTCCGATTTACCGGCGGGCCGGTTCTGCGGCTGCCTGTCAGCCCGGATCAGACCACCGAGCCGCAGGAACCAGCCGAGAACAACGCACCCGAAAACGCCACCAGGCTCACCCTGCCGGCGCTCGTCTCGGCCCGTCTGGAAAAGCCGGGAGACCGTGACCTGTACATCTTCGAGGCCAAAAAGGGGGAACCTGTCTGGATCGAGGTGCTGGGCGACCGGGTGGGCACCGGCCTGGATTTCGTGCTGAGCCTGAAGGAGGAAAAGGACAAAACCTTCCAGGAGATCGATGATGGCCCCGAGCCCTTGGACTCCCGCTGGTTTTTCAACCGGTCCGAAGACCCTTCCATCCGGTTCAACCCGCCCCGGGACGGGACCTACAGCCTGGTCGTCTCGGCCCGCGATGCGAACCTGAGCGGTGCGCCCCAGCGGGTGTACGCGCTGCGCGTCGGCCCGCCGCGACCGGACTTCCGCCTGGTGACGATCGACCCGGCCATGCAGGGTGGCATGCCCCGGCTCAAACCGGGAACAGCCCTGTCCTTTTTGGTGTTGGCCGAACGCACCGGCGGGCTCGATGCGCCCATTGATGTTCGGGTGGACGGTTTGCCGCCCGGCACCGAGGCTTTGCCCTGCCGCATACCCGCCGGACAAAAGGCAGCCTGGATGACCCTGATAGGCAGGCAAGGATTGACCGACGCCGTCTGGACAATCAACATGACAGGTTTTTGCCAAACCGTTCCGGGCGGCGAAATCCTCGAGCACAAGGCGCGCCATGCCGGGCCGGCTTATCCAACCACGCAGCAAGTCAACAATCCCCAACCCACCCGCATGGAGGAAGGTCTGCTGGTGGCCACCTCCTCCACACCACCCGCTGTGAGGCTGGTCCCCGAGAAAACCGCGATCACCCTGACCCAGGGGGATCGCGCCACCCTGAAATTCACCGTGACCAAACCCGCCGGCATGACTGGGCAGGGCCAGGTCTCGCTGATCGAAATCCAAAACCAGCAGGAGGCCCCCATCCGTGTCACCAATGGCAACAACGGCCTGGTGAACCTTCCCGCTGACAAAACCGAACTGGAGGTCCAACTCGATGCCCGCAACACCGCCAAAGCCCAGGTGATGCACCTCGTGCCCCGCTTCAGCATCACCACCCAGGAGGACGACCCCGACAACCGCGGGCGCCGGCGTCCGGTGACGCGCATGGAAAACGGCCAGGCTGTTGCGGTGACTCTGCTGCCCCGCAGGCCGCTTCAGCCCACCCTCACCAACCAAACCATCCGGGCCAAGCCCGGCGAAAAGGGATCGGTGTCCCTGCGCCTGAATCGCCAGGGCTTTTACGGCCCGGTCCGCCTCGTTTGCCCCGAATACCAACTGGACACCACCGTCCCGGCCGGGGTGGATGAAACCTCCCTGGAACTCACCCTGCCGGAAAAAGCGCGGGCAGGCGTCAAGCCCCTGGTGATCCAGGCCACCTGCGAAGCCCTGCCGGGGCAACCGGTGGACCAGGAGCTGAGATTGCAATTCAACCTGACAACACCCATGACCCGTAACCGGTGAAACACAGGAAGCCCGGCAGACACCTGCCGGGCTTCCTGTGTTGGGTTGTTTTCCGCAGACTACTTCTTGAAGCCATCGGCCAGCGGTGCCTTGGTGTCGCCCGTGGCAGCCCATTCCACCCCGCGGATCAGCAAAGTCTGGAACCCCGGGCAGGCCATGGCGGTCGTGTCGTGGCCGAGCACATTCTCCACCACGCGGCCCTTGCCGTAGGCGGCGGTCCACACCATCGGCTCCTGCTTGCCGCTGTTCTTGGGGTCGATGGAGGCATCCGAGTAGGCGGTGGCCAACACCTCGCTATCGGGAAACATCACCGAGTTCTGGTACAGCTCATCGATGTTGTGCTTGAACTCACTGATCCCAGCGGTGATGGGGTGCTCTTTGCGCACGGTCACGGTGAACTCATGTTTCTTGCCGTGGTTGCCCTGCTTGCGCCAGCCACCCGCCAGAGCCTTCTCATATTCCTTGTTCAGCGCGTTGTCCGCGGTGAAGGCGCTGGAGGACCAGTGGTGCACATACAGGCCCTTGCCGCTCTTCACCGCATCCAGGAAGGCCTGCTTGTTGGCGTCGGACCACACGCTCTCGGGGTTGTCCTTGGCGCCCTTGGGCGTGTCGCGGTAGTTCAGGACCAGCACATCGTACTTGGCCAGGTTGTCGGCGGTCAGGTCCTTGCCCGGCTTCTCGGTCAGATCCACGGAGTGGCCGGCCTTGGCCAGCAGTTCCTTGATCAGCGGGGCGGTTTTCTTCCACTCGTGGAATTCATCCCCGGTGATCACCAGCACCTTGGCCGCCTGGGAGGGACCGGCAAGGACAGCAACCGCCAAACCGGCGCACAGGCTCCAGAACCAACGCTTCATGACTCGTCTCCGTTCCAATCGATCAGGAAAGCATCATTGCCCGGCTTGAAGATACGGCAATCCGCCCCGGGCGCAAGCGGTTATAGTGTCCTCCACCACCTCCCGGAGCCTGCGCCATGAGCCGGTTTTTCCTGGCCGCCTGCCTGATCTTTCCTGCCTTGGTTCCGGCACGGGGTGCCGAGCATCCTCCCAGGGCGACCGCGAACCCGTCGAGGTCGGTGACCCTGGCCCCCACCGCGATGGTGTGCGCCTGCCATCCCCTGGCGGTCCAGATCGGTGTGGATGTGCTGCGCCGGGGAGGCAACGCGGTGGATGCGGCCGTGGCGGTCAACGCGGCACTCGGGGTGCTGGAACCCATGTCCTGCGGAATCGGTGGCGACCTGTTCGCGATCGTCTGGGATGCCAAGACCGGCAAAATCCATGGGCTGAACGCCAGCGGCAGGGCTCCCGCCCTGGCCACCCGGGAATACTTCTCGTCCAGGGGCATGTCCGAGATTCCGGTTTACGGCCCGCTCAGTTGGTCGGTACCCGGGTGCGTGAACGGTTGGAATGCCCTGTTGACCAAATTCGGGACCAAGCCGCTGGGGGAACTGCTGCAACCCTCCATCGGCTACGCCGAGAACGGCGCCCCCGTGCCGGAGGTGGTGGCCGACTACTGGAAAGCCGGCCAGCGGAGGCTCGAAGGTGACCCGGGCTCGGCCAGGGTATTCCTACCGGGAGGCAGGGCCCCGAAAGCCGGGGAGCTGTTCAGGAATCCGTCCATCGCCTCGAGCTACCGGCTGCTGGCGCGTGGCGGGGCGGCAGCCTTTTACCGCGGGGAAATCGCCCGCAAGCTCGACGCTTTTTCCCGGGAAAACGGCGGGTTGCTGCGCCTGGCCGACCTGGAGAACGACAAGCCCACCTGGGTGGACACCGTCTCGGCGAGCTACCGCGGGGTGGAGCTCCACGAACTGCCCCCCAACGGCCAGGGACTGGCCGCCTTGCAGATCCTCAACACGCTCGAGCCATTCGAGATCCGGAAGATGGGATTCGGCTCCCCGGAATACTGGCACCTGTTCATCGAGGCGAAGAAACTCGCCTTCGCCGACAGGAGCCGCCACTATGCCGACATGGATTTCAGCAAGGTCCCGCTCGGGATCCTTGCCTCCAAGGAATACGCCAAGGCCCGTTCCGCGCTCATCCAGAATGACCGGGTGCTGGGCGATGTCCGGCCCGGGGACCCGAAGCTGGGGCGTTCCGACACGACCTACCTCTGCGTGGTGGACAAGGACCGCAATTGCGTCTCGCTGATCCAGAGCAACTACAACGGTTTCGGATCCGGGCTGGTGCATCCCGAGCTGGGATTCGGCATGCAGAACCGGGGCACCCTGTTCTCGCTGGACGAAAACCACCCCAACCGCCTGGAACCGGGCAAGCGCCCCTTCCACACGATCATCCCGGCGCTGGCCCTGCGGCAGGGCAAACCCTGGCTGGTCTTCGGCGTCATGGGCGGCGACATGCAACCGCAGGGCCACGCCCAAGTCCTGGTGAACCTGTTGGATTTCGGCATGGACCTGCAGGAGGCAGGCGAGGCTCCGCGGGTCGAGCATACCGGCTCGGCCACCCCGACCGGCAAACCGGCAAAGGGGCAGGGCACGGTGCTGGTCGAGGAGGGGATGCCACCAGCGGTCATCGAGGGGCTCAAGAAAATCGGACACACCGTGCAGATGGTGCGGGTGAATGGTGGGGGTTATCAGGCCATCCTCATCGACCCGGAAACCTCGGTGCTGCATGGCGCCAGCGAGCACCGCAAGGACGGGATGGCTGCGGGATATTGAGACGGTCTGGTTGCATCGGGCGGAGTTTTTGCTCGCCTTTCAGCGGCCTTCACCACCCTCCAGGTGGTCAAACAGCGTGGGGCCGGAAGGCGGTGCGGGGCGTTTGGGCCTTTTCGTGCGGAACGACTGCTCCTTGCGCCTTGACCCGTGCCTAAGGTACACGGCCGTGGTTGAAGCTTTGGCCTCGGTTGTTTTGCGAATGCCATAAAGGTAGTCGGTCATCTGCTTCGCCCTGTAAGCGAAAGGAACAACAGGCCGGGGATACTCCGGCAGCGGCTCACCGCCCAGGATCCGCTCGGCCGGCTGGTCCCGCAGTTCCGGCAACCAGCGCCTGACAAACCGGCAGTCGGGATCCCAATCGGCCAGTTGTTTGGACGGGTTGTAGACGCGGATCGCGTTCCACCCGACCACGCCCGCCTGCATCTGCAATTGGTTCAGGTGGATCCCCGGGTCGTAGTCCCGGAAGACCCTAGCCAGGTGGGGGTGGATCAGCCGCCAGTCGAGATGCAGCACATGGCAGGCAAAACTCACCACCATCGCCCGCATCCGGAAATTGACAAAGCCGGTCGCGGCCAGGCAACGCATCACGGCATCCACCAGCGGATAGCCGGTCAGGCCCTCCCGCCACGCCGCATGCAACGCCCCATCGTTTTGGTAAGGCACATCCCGGTAGAACGGATGGATGCTGCGGAACTCCAAGGCGGGCTCCGACTCGAGTCGCTGGGTAAAATGATCCCGCCAGTAGAGGCGGCTCAGGAAAGCCTGTAGACTTTTTCGCCACCGGCCGGCATGGGGTTCCGCCGGATCCAGTTCAGCGAGGCGGGCCCGGACACGATGCCACACCTGCCTGGCTGTGATCGTGCCCCAGGCCAGGTGGACGCTCAACCTGGAGCCGGCTGTGAATGCCGAGTTGGGGGAGCTGATGCCTCCCCGATACCAGAGGCCACGCCGGGCCAGAAAATCCTCCAGGGTGGTGAGCGCGTCAGCCTCGCTCACCGGTTGCCATGCCTCTTCGGGCGTGACCCGCAAGAGCCCGGGAAATCCCGTCGTTGCGGCCAGTTCCCTCAGAGCAGCCAGTTGGCGGATGGGGGGAACGGGCAAAGGGCCACAGTCGGCGATCCGCGATCGCCACATTTCCCCCAGCCGGTCCCGGTTCACACCCCCGCGGCGCACGCTCGACTGCGGAAATTCGCGGTAGGTGATCCCCCTCTCCCGGCACCATTGGGCGACCGCCAGGTCCCGTTGGTACGTGATGGCATTGCCGGTCTCCTGATGCGCGAACAGGTGGGTGAACGGCAGGCGTTCACGCAGTTTGGCCAGTTTGTCAACCACTTCCCCATGGGCGATGAGAATGTCCGCCCCCCGACGCCTGAGCTGATGACGCAGGTGTTCCACCGCCTGCCACTGGGCGTGGCGATGCATCGCGGACGTATCATCCGCCTCCAGCACGGACGGTTCAAAACAGAAAAACGGCAGCACCTCCAGCCCGAGTCGGTCCGCCTCGGTCAGGCAGGCGTTGTCGGCCAAACGGGCGTCACGCTTGACCCAAATCACCGCCGTTCCCGGGATCATGGGGACATTCCCTGGGTGGAACTCGGAAGGTAGGCCCGTGCAGGCATCGGTGCTTCCCGGAAGATGGCCTGAAAACCCTGGCCCGTTTGGCGCCCGGACCTCAAAACCAACACCTTGATTCATAGCGGTACAGGCCCCCGGGCATGATCCCCGGGCAAGACCACCCGGGTGCCGGGCTTTCCGATGGGCGGATGCCAAGCCCTGTTTTCCGGCAAGTTTCCGAATGGCGGACAAGAAATTCCACCGCGACTTTCCATCGGGTTATCCTCAACCAACCGGCCAGAAGCCTGCGGGGTGCCGGGTTCCGCGTGGGAACCGGCCCCTTGGCCCCATGGAAAGCGCCATGAAATCCTGTTTGCTGCCACTGTTCACCGGGCTCCTTGCCACATTGCAACCAGCCCAGCCGGCTGAGAACCAGCCCATGGGCGGCCTGCAGACCAAGACCCTCGAGGGCTGGACGGTCCATGTCAGCGAACGGCTGTTGAAGGAGGAGAAAGCGGCGACAGACCGGGCTCTGGACCTGTTGGCAGTCCAGTTGCGTGAGATCGTGCGGGTCGTTCCCGCGAAGGCGGTCGGGGAACTGCGCAAGATCCCCCTGTGGTTTTCGCCCGCTTACCCGGGCGTGCGGCCCACCGCGGAGTACCACCCGGACGCCGGGTGGTTGCGGCAGAACCATCGCGATCCGGCCATGGCCAGGGCCGTCGAGTTCACGGATATCCCCGACTTCGCGCGGGAGATGGGTCGGATGCCCAACTTCACGCTCCATGAGCTGGCCCATGGGTTCCACGACCGCGCGCTCCCCAAGGGTTTCGACAACGAGGCCATCAGGACCGCCTTTGAGAAGGCCAAAGCGAAGGGGCTGTATGAGCGTGTCGAGCAGCGGCACGGCAACGGTCGCACCTCCACGGCCCGGGCCTACGCTTTGTCCAGCCCGATGGAATATTTCGCCGAGTGCAGCGAGGCCTACTTCACGACCAACGACTTCTTCCCCTTCACCCGCGATCAACTGGCGGCCCACGATCCGGAGATGTTTGAACTGCTGGGCAGGCTGTGGGGGGATGCCCCGATGCGGGGTACCTCCGGGGTCCCGGCCGGACTCGAGGGATGGAAACATTCAGGATCGGTCTGGTTGCTCACGACCCCGGAGGGTATCGACCTGCCGGCAGGCGCCCGGCTGGAGCAGTTCCCCGTCCTGGTGCGGCTGCACCGTGACTTCTTCGATTTCTCGCAGGCCAGGCCGCGGGGCGAGGACCTGCGCGTCTCGTCGGCCGCGGGCGAACGCTTGGCCCACCAGGTGGAGCACTGGGACCCCGAAAACGGCACCGCCAGCCTCTGGGTGCGTGTCCCGCTGATCACCGGGAATACGCGGCAGCAAATCCGGCTCCACTGGGGCAACCCCATGGCGGCCAGCGAGTCGGACGGCAAGGCGGTGTTCAACCCATCGAACGGCTACCTGGGTGTCTGGCACATGACGGACCAAGTGCGCGATGAAACAGGCGGGCTCACCAGCGCCGACACGGGTACGACCGCCACGGCGGGGGTGGTGGGTCCGGCCCGCCATTTCGCGGCGGGGAAGGGCGTTTCCTGCGGGGACAAGATCACCAGCCTGCCCGCCGGGGCCGCCCCCAGCACCACCGAGGCCTGGTTCCGCCCCGCGCGGCCCAACGGCACGCTGATCGGCTGGGGCAATGAACAGGCCCAGGGCAAGGTGGTGATGCAGTTCCGCAGTCCGCCCCACATCCGGATGGACTGCTACTTCTCCGGTGGCAATGTCTCGGGCACGAGCCGTCTGGCCTTGGGGGAATGGATCCATGTCGCGCACACCTACCGCGAGGGGGAGTCGAGGCTGTACATCAACGGGGTGCCGGACGGTGCCAACACCCGGCAGGACAGGCCGCTCAACCTGAAAAGCCCCGCCCGGCTTTTCCTGGGCGGCTGGTACAACCAGTACGACCTGGTTGGGGACCTCGACGAGGTGCGCGTCTCGGGGGTGGTCCGCCCGCCGGAGTGGCTGCGGCTGCAGTACGAGAACCAGAAACCGAACCAAACCCTGGTGGGGCCGCTGGTGCAACCCGGGGAGGAGTTCTCGGTCTCGGAAACGCAATTGGAACTGGGCGAGAACCAGAGCGTGACCCTCCGGGCCCGGGCCGGTGGTGCCCAGAAGGTGCTGTGGACCCTGAGGCGCGACGGAAGGGAATCGGTCGTGGCGACCGACCGGTTCTCGTATGAGTTCAAGGCGGGCCGGGTGACCCCGCCCGCACCGGGCGATAAAGGGCCCGACCGGGCCACGACGGCCACGCTGATCTTCAAGGCCATCGATGCCAACGGGACCAGGAGCAAGGAAATCCCTGTCACGCTGCGGGACGACATCCCCGATCCCGACTTCACACTCTCAGCCCCCGGGACTTGGGATGGCCGGGAAACCATCCACATTGTCCCGCGCATCACGAATCTCGCCGCCCTGGAGGCCAAGGGTGCCGGCCATATGAACATCGAGTGGACCATCGAGAATCTGGCGGTGACCCGGCGCATCGAGCCGGGCAGGCTGGTTCTCCAACGCGCCCAGGGCAACGGGCCCATGCGGGTGACCGCCGCGATCGACAACGGCGGCGCCAAGGTCGTCCGATCGGTCCTGATCGTGGTACGGCAACCGTCCACGTCCAGGGAGGCCTGGGTACCGCGGCCGCTGGCCCCCACCGAGCAACCGGAGGACAACCAGTTCATCCCGCGGGAGGGCCGGGGACCGGGGAAGGGGCAGTTTGGGTCCCTGGTCCACGCCGGAACCCTCGCGGAAGCGGCCGACTCGGTCTTTGTACGGCTCTTCGCCGATGGCAGGCTCAGCCGGACCGAGACAGCCCGGGTCGGCCCTGACAGGAAATACTCGCTGGCGGTGCAGGTGGAGGCCGGGCTGACCAAGTACCGCACGGAATTCGGCTCCAGGACCGGCGACAGGGAATCCATCCTGCACACGGCGGGCAATATCGTGTGCGGGGATGTTTTCCTGATCTGTGGCCAGTCGAACGCGGTGGCGACCGATTTCGGCAAGGGACCCGCAACGGTCCCCAGCGAATGGGTGCGGACCTTTGGCGCCACCTCCGGCGACCCGAAGGGATCCCGCCTGAGGCTGTGGGCCCCGGCGGAGGCCCGCAGCCCCGGCGGGAAATCGGAGATCGGCTACTGGGGCATGGAGCTCGGCCGGCGTTTGGTCGAGAGCGAGGGGATTCCCGTCTGCATCATCAACGGGGCGGTCGGGGGCACGCGGATCGACCAGCACCAGAGGAACAACCAGGACCCGACCGACCCCACAACGATCTATGGCCGGCAGCTTTGGCGGGTGCGGGAGGCGAGGCTGACGCACGGCATCCGTGCGATCCTCTGGCACCAGGGCGAGAACGACCAGGGGGCCGACGGCCCGACCGGCGGCTACGGGCACGAGACCTACCGGCAGTTTTTCGTGGACCTGGCCGCGAGCTGGAAGGAGGATTACCCGAATGTCCAGCACTACTTCGCCTTCCAGATCTGGCCGAAGGCGTGCGCGATGGGCGTCGACGGTTCGGACAACCGGCTGCGGGAGGTGCAGCGCACCCTGCCGCGGCTGTTTTCCAACCTGAGCGTGGTATCGACCCTGGGGATCAAGCCGCCCGGCGGGTGCCACTTCCCCGCCGAGGGCTACGCCGAGTTCGCCCGGATGCTCCATCCCCTGATGCGGCAGCGTCTTTATGACGGGCCGGCTGGCTTGTTCGAACCGCCCAACCTCCGGCGCGCCCGATTCACCTCGACCCGCCGCGACGAGGTGGTCCTGGAATTCGACCAGGGTGTCCGTTGGTCGGATTCCTTGGCCAGCCAGTTCCACCTCGAGGGGGAAAGCGGTCAGGTGGTGGCCGGTTCCGCCGACGGCGCGCGGCTCACCCTCAGGCTGAAAGGCCCGACCAGATCGGGGACCGTGACCTACCTCGACAGCGCCAAATGGAGCCCCGACAACCTGCTCTGGGGCCAAAACGGCCTGGCTGCGCTCACCTTTTGCGAGGTGCCGATCGACCCGCCGGAATCGCGGCGGTGAGCTCGGCACCGCTCCTGGAAAGATCCAAGGGTCGGTGGAGCACCGCCCAAAGGGCATCCTTTAAAGAGGCGTGTCCCTGCTTTGCTGGCAACAACCGGCAAGCATGGGAATTCTGGGACACTTCAGCCGGACCGAACGGTTCAGCCAAGCCCATTGCCGGAACCCTGGCCGGGCCCACCCAACGTCAAGTGACGCGCGAAACGGTCCGGAATTCCGGCAGGTCGGCCGATGCGCGGCATCCACCGGAATGGTCCGGTGCCCTGGGTCATCCGGGGGCGGTCTGCCGGGGACGCCCGATTCGCATCTGCCGGAGGTGGCCATCATGGTGGGCCGTGAAGAGATCCACCTGGTTGGGGTGCAGGTCGCAATCGAAGATCTCGCTGGGCGTGGCGGCAAGGTGGGTGACATCCGGTGATCCCGGGTTCCAAAATCCCACCTGTTTCTCCATGACACCGATCAGGGTGCCGGATGGATGGTGCAGGGCCCGCCACATCGTGCCGTCGAGCTCCTTTTTCAGCGACTCGTGCTTGGGACGCTTCTCGCCGCTCACCCAGTCGAAGGAAACGGCGACCGGCCTTCGGTTGCCCCCGGGGGCGTTGGTCACCTTGTGCAGCCCCGAGGCGGTCAGGGTGCGGCCATCATGGCTGAAGCCCAGGCTGAGGATGCCGCCGAACGGTGCGAGATCGCCGATGTGGAAGAATATCTCCTTCACGTCAAATGCCCTGGTCTTCTCGTGGCCCTCCGCCTTCCAGTGGAAGATGTTCCCGACGATGTCGCCGCTGACCAGCTCGTGGGAACCGGGAACGAAATGGACACAGTAGACGATGTTGGGATGCCCCTGCAGCTCGCGGACCAGGCCGCCGTCGCGTGTGGACCAGACCTTCACGAGCCTGTCATTGCCGCATGTCGCGACCAGCCGACCGTCGCTGCTGATTGCTAGGCCGCGCAGCCAGCCTTGGTGGGCCTGGGTGTCGCGGAAAGGCTTGGGGTCATCGGCGCCGATTTCCCAGGCCAGCAGCCGGCCGTCGTAGCCGCCGGAATGGAGGTTCTTGCCGTCGGGGGAAAAGGCCAGGGTGCGAACCCAGTTCCGGTGACCGGATAGGGTGGTTTTCCTGCCCGTGGCGACCTCCCACCGCTGGATGGTGTGGTCGATCGCCCCGGCGACGACATACTTGCCGGCCGGATCCACCCGGCAGCAGAGCAGGTTCGAGGAATGCGCCCAGTCGTTCACCTGCTTGGCGGACGCCGGTTCGACGATCACGGGGGTGGGTTTCGGTGTCATGCCAGCAACTCCCGGATCGGGCCCGCGGCCGGGTCGGCAACGGGGAACTTGCGGCCGGCGATGTCGAAATCACCCGATGAATCGATGCCGATGGCCTGGAGGTACGTGTGGAACAGGTGCCTGTGGTCCACCTGCCTGTCGGTGACCTCCGCCCCCTTGGCGTCGGTCTTGCCGATGACGGCCCCGTGCTGGATGCCGCATCCCCCGAGTGCGATCGACCAGGCCCGCGAGTAGTGGTCCCGGCCATAACCGGTGTTGATCCTGGGCGTGCGGCCGAACTCCGTCATCACGATCACGAGGGTGCGTTCCAGGTGGCCACGCTGGGCCAGGTCCTCCATGAAGTTGGCGAACGGCCGGTCGAAATCGGCGACGTAATGCAGGTGGAACTCGAAATTGTTGTGGTGGAAGTCCCATCCGCCATGCTGGATTTCCACGAAGGGCACCTCCTGTTCCACCAGCCTGCGGGCCAGCAGCAACTGCTTGCCGAACTCTGAATTGCCGTAGGTGTCGCGGACCCGCGTCGGCTCCCGCGTGATGTCGAACAGCTCGCGCCGCTCCATCAGCCTGAGCGCCTGCTCGTAGGTCTGGGTGTAGGCGTCGATCTCTGCGGAATCCACCCGGCCGCGGAAACGGTTGTTCACGAATCGGCGCCAGTCATGCCTGCGCTTGTCGGCGGTCACGGTCATGCCGTCGGGCAACCGGGCGTTGACCACACCGCCCTTCTCGGCGCCGACATTGACACTGGCATAGCGGGGACCCAGGTAAGCCGCGTTGTTGCCGCGCCCCCCGGCCCCCGCGGGCATGGTGGCGATGTGGCCGGGCAGGGGAAAATCCGGTTTTTCAAGGCCCTTCGCGACGACGGCCCCAAGCTCCGGGTACTCGGTGGCCGACTGCGTCATCCGGCCGCTGCGCACCAGGTTGTTGGCCAGGCCGTGGTCGTCCTGCCTGGTGTTCAGGCTCCTGACAAGCGCCATGCGGTGCATCTGCCTGGCCGTGTGGGGCAGCAGCTCGGAGACATGCACGCCAGGCACGGTGGTCGGGATGGCCTGGAAGGGCCCCCCGGTTTCCAGGTGGGGCTTGGGGTCCCAGGATTCGAACTGGCTGATGCCCCCGTTGAGGTACACCACCACGACCGACTTGCCGAGGCCGGCGATCTCCGCCGCACCGCCGGGGCTTGCCAGCAGGCTCGAACCCGCGACGATGCCCGCCCCCGCCGCGAGGTCGCCCATGAACTGCCGGCGCCCGACGAGGTGATCGATGGCACCGCAGGGCCTGTAGGGTTCGCCGTGCATTCACATTCCCCCAAACCTTTTCCCGCGGCAGGTGCCGCACCGATCGCCGCCCTCACGGAATGAAACGGAACTCCGCGGAGGCCAGCAGGCCCCACACCAGGTCACGAACGGCATCGCCGCGCTCCATGGGCCGGACTTCCAGAAGGCCCTTCGCGGCCTTGACCTCCCCCGGGTCCGGCAAACGCCCCAGCACCGCCAGGTAGGCCTGCCTGACCATCAGGTCCGGATCGGTGACACCGGCCAGGCGATGGGTCAGTGTGCCCGGTTCGGGCTTGAACCATGCCTGCACCTTCGGGTCATTTTGAAGCATCAGCGCCTGGTCCACCGAGGCGATGAAACCGTCCTGCGGGGCACCCGGCGGGGCCGAAAACCGACGCATGACATCCTTCTCCAGGAGATCCCACAGGTTGCCGGCGACCGCGGTGGCCAGATGCTCGCGGCGTTTCGCGCCATCCTTGTCGGAAGCCGGGTCCTTACCCTGTTTCTTCTCCCATTCGGCCGAAGCCTTGTCCCGCGCCGGCTGGTCCAATCCGAGGGCATGGTAGATCGCCCCACCCATCTGGTCCCCGTTCAGGCCGCGAAGCCGCCGGATGGCGTGGCTTCGGCGCCACGACTCCACCAGGTCGGACCGGGTCAGCCTCAGTTGGTTTTCCAGGGCCACGGTCCCGGACGGCTTGCCTTCCTTGCGGGCTGAAAGCAGCGCTTCCCGGCTTTGCAGCCAGTCGACAACCTTGGCCAGCCGTGATTTTCTTTGGCCCAGGTCGGTCTCCCGATCCTGCAGCGCCAGCATCTCGCCCTGGACCCGGCGCAATCCCCCCCGCGCCTCCGAGACGAAGCCGGCCAGGGGGATCTTCCGGTTCGCCAGGACCAGCAAACGCCCCCGCAGTTCCTCCACCCGCGCGGCTGAGCTTTTCAGCGCCTCCTCGTGAGCCTTCACCTCCCCGTTGACATCCTGTTTCGCCTTTTCCGCCGCGGACAAGCGACTAGCCAGGGTCGTTTTGGCCGCGGTCATCTCCTTGTCGCCGGGTGACAACATCCCGAGCTTCTCCAGTTCCCGGATGGCCGCCTGCAGGGCCGCGACAGTCTCCTGGCCCTGGGCCTGTTTTTTCTTGGAGGCATCCAGCTTGGTTGTTTCCCCGCTCCTCTGGGTGGCCAGTTGCTGGAGTTCCTTTGCGGCACCGTCCAACTGCCTTTGCACCTGCTCCAGATCCGCGGAAACCTTTTGCAACCTGGCCGAGGCGGTCGCAAGCTCCTGCTCAAGTCGCGCCCGCCCGGGAGCCAGCGCACTGACCATGCCGTCAAGCTTTGCCATCTCCGCCTTCAACGTCGGAATTCCCCCCGCGGGCCCCGCCCAGGCATCAAGATCCGGCTCGGAGACGGCGCGCTGATAGGCGTCCGACCGGGCGACCTGGCGCACAAACTCGCGGAGATCGTACCGCGCGGCCACCAGTCCCTCGGCCAAAACACGCAGCAGCTCTGCCGAAACCGGGGGATTCCCCGGATGATGGAGGTCCACCGGGTGGACCAAGCCCATTCCCATGAGCGCCGCCCAGAGCCGGTTGGCCAGGTTGCGGTTGAACAGGGCGTTCTCGGGATGCGTGACAAGCACGGCCAGTTGTTGCCGGCGACTGTATCGGGGCACCCCCCGCTGTCCTTTCTCCGGCTTCACGATGTAGGCGTCCGCCTGGTCCAGGAAGTCCGGTTCAAGGTCCGCGGCGAATCCGAGTGGCAGGACCGGCCTGGCCTCGCTCTTCCCGGCCTTGGGCTTGAAGACCGAGGAATATTCCAGCGCGCCCTCCGCCTTCTCGCCCAGGAACGGCTTGTTGCCCAGCTTCTCGTCCTGGAACAGGTAGGTGCGATTGACGAAGGAAAGGAGCCCGAAATATTCGGATTGCTTGTAATCCTCGTGGTGCGGGTGATCGTGGCACTGGGCGCACTGCAGGTCGCGACCCAGGAATATGCGACCCACGTCCCGGGTGACCTGGTTGGGCTCGGCATTGCGGTTGAGGAAGAACGCGGCGGCCGGCCGGAGCTTCTCCCCCGTGCCATCGGCGGAAAGCAACTCGAGGCAGATCTCGTTCAGGGGCTTGCGCGCCTCGAGGCATTCCCTCAGCCAGGCGCGAAACTCCAGCAGGCCGATGACCTCGCGGCGCTCGGTGAACATCACATCCAGCACCTTCGCGAAATACCGGGAAAACTCCTCACGCCCGAGCAGGTCATCGATCACGGAGCGCCGAACTTCCCGGCTGGCGCCAGGCTGCTTCCGTAAGGCCCCCAGAAACGCCTCGGTCTCGGCGCCGGTAGGCCCGCGTCCGAGGAGATCCAGGTAAATCCGCCGGTGGAATTCGGTGTCGGACGCGAGGGGAACGGTAGGCCCCACATAATCCGCGGCAATGATCCGGTCGATCCGTTCCGAAAGCGATGCGGTGGAACCGGCCGGAGGCTGCTCCTTGGCTTGCTGTTGCAGGGACCCCGTCGGCTTCCTGGCATCTTCGGGAAAACCCTGAGTGGCTGTCAGCAAGAACGGCAAGCACAGGGTGGCCGGAAGGAAGACCCGCCAGCAGGGGCTGCCCTTGCGTTTGTTTCGAAAAAATGGCCCCATCGTGGACCTCGCTTGGTTCGCTGGCGGGAATATTAATCTATCAGAGCCGGATGCCCCGGCTCAAGCCTCCGGGCTTGCCAGACAACCCCTGGGCGCCATCCTTATGAATGACCGAGGGCTGGCACCATTTTCCCGGCATCCCCGGGGTGCCAAGCAATGTCCCCTGTTGGCAATCAACTGCCCCGGAAACCGCAGGCGCTGGAACACCGCAAAGTGTGCCCAATTCCGTGGCCAAATGGTCCAAGACAAAACCATGTTTTCTAAATTGATTGTCTTTATTGTATTTTTTATGCGATTTTAGTGATTGAATTGGCTGGCGACCTGCAGATCCATCAATTGGCCAATGGAATGCCGCCCGACAAGCCTCATCCGATCAGTTCACTGCGCACCCGGCCGATGCCGCCCACCGGCAAAGGCCGGCCGACACGGTCGTAGATCTCGGTGTGGGGATCGATGCCCAGCAGGTGGTACAGCGTCGCCAGCACATCCTTGGGGGAAAACGGCGTCTCGGCCGGTTTACCGCCCTGCCGGTCGCTCCGCCCCACGACTCGGCCCCGGGCAAAGCCTCCGCCGGCAAAAGCCGCGGAGTACACACCCGACCAGTGGTCGCGCCCGCCGCCGCGGACATTCTGCATGCGCGGCGTGCGGCCGTGCTCGCTGAGCACCACCACGGCGGTGTCTTCGAGCATGCCCCGCTGTTCCAAATCGGCCAGAAGCGATGCGAAGGCGTTGTCGAATCCCGGTCCCAGCTCATCCCGCAGGCGCGGGTAGTGGAACACATGGGTGTCCCAGCCGCTGTTCACTTGGCCGTACTCGTCCCAGAAAACCGTGACGAACTTCCCACCCGCCTCCAGCACGCGCCGCGCGGCCAGCACCGACTGTCCGAACAGGTTCATGCCGTAGCTCTCGCGCAGCTTGGCGGGCTCGCGGTGCACTTCCAGGGCATCGGCCAGCTTGCCCGAGGTGGTCAGGGCCATCGCCATGGCGCGCTGGCTTTCAAACGCCTCGGCGCCCTCGATCAGGCCCACGCCATCCAGTTGCTGCGCCAGGCTCACCCGGGGGTTCATACGGTCGAGGGTGAGCCCTTCCACCGGCCTGCACAACTCAAAACGGTCTTCGGGTCGAATCCCCAGGTAGGGATCCGCCACCATCTTGGGGGGAATGCCGGGCGTGTTGGAATCGCGCTCCAGGGTCTTTGTGCCCAGGGCCCTGAACTCCGACCAGACCGGGTCGGCCGACGGTCCCAGGAATCCGCCGAACGGCCCCGAACGGGCCGGTCCGCGTTTGGAGCCGAAGGGGAAGGGCAGGGCGAAGTTCCCGGGGATGCCCGCCGGAACGTTTTTACCCCGCGCGTTCAGATGGTCCACCACCGAACCGATGAAGGGCCAATGGCGGGAGTCGCGCGGTTTCGATTCCAGGGGGATGTCGGTGGTAGGCACGCCGGAGGTGGCGTAGGCGACGCCGTGCACCGGGTAGGGGTGGGTCAGGGTGCGCAGCACGCAGACCTTGTCGAGCAACGCCGCAGTGCGAGGAAATATCTCGCTGATGCGCACGCCCGGAAGGGCGGTGTTGATCGAGCGGATGTCGCCGCGGATTTCCACGGGCGCGTCCGGCTTCGGGTCCCAGGTGTCCAGTTGGCTGGGTGAGCCCCACAGGCACAAGAGGATGCAGCGCTTGGCCTTGCCAAAACCGCCCAAATCCTTGCCGGGCTGGGTATCGGCCCGCAGCGACAAAGGCCCCCAGGGCCCCACGGAAGCCAATGCGCCCAGGGAGCCCACCCGCATCAGGTCACGGCGGGTGATGCCATCACACAATCGCTTGGGTGATCCCAGAATGTTCAGCATGGTCCATCCAGGGAGGGAAAGTCAAAACAGCGTCCGACCGGGGCAAGGGAAGGCGGGGCCCCTCTGCAGGTATCGACACATTATCCCCGCCCCCTTCCCTGAAAGCCAGAGGGATCCGGGGCAGGGTATAGTACTTCCGGCGATAGCAAAGACCGCGCGGAATAAACAGCCATGGGCTGGAATCAAATCGACTCGTATCTGCTGGCTGGGCAAGCCAGATTTATTTCTGGCACATCCTTTTGCACCTTGTCTTAATTTCA
>DKBS01000085.1:25896-26562 GCA_002451275.1 Planctomycetaceae bacterium UBA6894
CTTGTCTTAATTTCATTCTAGCTTTTCGGGGATGACTTTTGGCGAGGCATATGCGCACCAAAAAAAGGTAAAACATGCGATTGCGGCGCCAAAGCAGATAAACGCAATAACACAAGCCAGGGGGGGAACACAGAGTTGTACGAGTTGGGCCACCTTTAGGGTCTATCAGGAACCGGACAGTTTAGGGAACGTTGAACCAAGGCCAACTCAAGGTACAAACCAACCACGACCGAGCCTTTCCCATAGGTTTTTGACAATGCTGTAATTTACTGCGGACCCAATGCAGGAACATGCAAATAACACCCCCCCGACCGCCGCGTAGCCCTCCTAAACAATAGGAATCGACAAAGGAAACAGGTTTGGGAAAAGGGCCAATCCCAGCCAGTGGTATTTCCACATCGCCGCCACGGCGATACCAAAAGCAATAGAATCAACCGCGCTCAACATCAACAAAACGGGAAGTACCAACGAAGATTTCAACCAAGCAAATGTTCACTCTGTGAAAGCGTCCGGAATTATGCGCCCGTTTCCAGAACGACCTCGGAAAGGTTAGGGATGGAAGTTGCAACCAAACCTTGCCCAAGGGCCAAACAGAGACAGGTTTTAAATTATCCAGTGGTACAAAAAATGGGGTCTGGACAATTCTGGCACTGCATGCGGATGGCA
>DKBS01000150.1 GCA_002451275.1 Planctomycetaceae bacterium UBA6894
CTGTTGTTTTTTTGGCCTCCGGAAAAGTAAACCCAGATCAACTGCCCTTTGCGCTTGGAGCGCACGCTGCTATCTTTCCGAAAGAGATACAGTCAGTAATCACCCCGGAAGATGATTCCGGGGTTGCTGTTTTTTTCCATTTTTGTTGATTCCGCGCGGAAGGTGGTTCGGCAACCATGCCCAAGCAGAAAAGTCATAAGGCCTCCCGCAAGCGGTTCCGTGTAACCGCCACAGGGAAACTCAAGCGGTCCCAAGCGGGCAAGAAGCACTTGAATACTCACAAGTCGCGCAATCGCAAGCGTCGTCTGCGCGGCGGATTGGTGACGGACACCGCCATCGCCAAGAAGTACGTGAAGGCTTTGCTCGGCGTCAGCTGAGTCAGGCTCTCCGCTTGCTGGCCAAAACACGTTTTTAATTCGGGGTATTCACCATGAGTCGAGCTAGAAGTGGCAAGACGGTACTCAGGCGGCGCGCCCGCCTCCGGAAGCTGACGAAAGGCTTCCGCGCGGGCCGTCACAACCTGCACCGCCAATCCGAAGTCGCGTTGATGCGCGCCCGCGCCTACGCCTACCGCGACCGTCGGGTGCGTCGTCGCGACTTCCGCCGCTTGTGGATCGTGCGCATCAGCGCCGCCTGCCGCATGAACGGCCTGCGTTACAGCCAACTGATCGCCGGACTGACCAACGCTGGGATTGAGCTCGATCGCAAGAGCCTTTCGCAACTGGCCATTCACGACATGGATGCCTTCAAGGCCGTCCTGGAATTGGCCAAGAAGCACCTGCCGGCCGGCCTGAAAAACGGCTAAGCAACCATGCAGGTGCTTGAAGATCTCGAGGCTAAGGGTCTCGCCGAGTTGGCGCAAGCCACCGACGAGGCCCTTCTTCGTTTGTGGCACGGCAACTGGCTGGGCCGCACCGGACATGTTCCGGCCGCCCTCAAACGCGTCGCTGAAATCCCCCCCCAGGAGCGCAAGGCTTACGGCCAAACCGCCAACCGGGTGAAGGAAACCCTCACCGGTGCCTATGAAAAGGCTCTGGAGCGGGAACGTGAAGCGGTCCTGGACCGCGAGTTGCAAGCCCCGCCGCTGGATCCCACCCTTCCCGGCCGAAACGCGCCACGCGGCGGTTTGCATCCTTCCACGCAAACCCTCAGGCGCATCCTGCGCGTCTTCGGAGATCTGGGCTACCAGGCCTACCGCAGCCGGGAAGTGGAAGACGATGAGACGAATTTTGGCTTGCTGAACATGCCACCGCACCATCCGGCGCGCGACATGTGGGACACCTTCCACACCACCACCCCGGGTTTGTTGCTGCGCACGCACACCTCGCCGGGCCAGATCCATGTGATGCGCGAACGGGCCCCGGCCCCCATCCGTGTGGTTTTGCCGGGCATGTGCCATCGCTACGAGCAGATCACCGCCCGCAGCGAAATCATGTTCCATCAGGTGGAAGGCCTCTGTGTGGGAGAGGGCATCACCCTGGCGGACCTGAAGGGGACCCTGGAGGTGTTCATCCGCCGAATGTTCGGGGATTCCCGCCAGATGCGGATCCGTTCCAGCTACTTCCCGTTCACCGAGCCCAGTATCGAGGTGGACATGGACTGCATGCTCTGCGGCGGGGCCGGATGCGCCGTCTGCAAGCACTCCGGCTGGGTGGAGATCCTCGGAGCGGGAATGGTGCACCCCACCGTGCTGCGCAACGGCGGATACGACCCGGCGCGGTTTTCCGGCTTCGCCTTCGGCATGGGCCCCGAGCGGATCACCATGCTGCTTTCAGGCATCGACGATATCCGGTATTTTTGGGGCAACGACCTGCGTTTCCTCGGTCAATTCTGACCGGCCGCGCCGGCCTGTCCCCTTCACAGCGAAACGGGTGACTCAGCATGAAGGTGCCATTGGGTTGGCTTGGAGAACTGGTCCGCCTGCCCAGCCCCACGGAGCTTGCGGACAAGCTCACTCTGGCCGGGCTGGAGGTCGCCTCCGCGCGCGCCATCGGCGTGGACGCCCCGCAGGGCCTCCGCATCGACGAGCCATCCCCGCCCTGGGCCGTTGACAAGGTGCTTGTCTGCAAGGTCCTCAGGGTCGACCCCCATCCCGACGCCGAGAAGCTCAAGCTCCCCGTGGTGGACATGGGCGGAGGGATTGAGAAGGTGGTGGTGACCGGAGCCCCCAACCTCAAGGTCGGCGACTCGGGGCAAACCTGTGTGATCGGCCTCACCGGTTCCACCCTCCTCGACGGCCACAGTCAAACCAAGGTCTACAAGACCCTGGCTCCCACCAAAATCCGTGGCGTGCTGTCGGACGCGATGCTTTGCTCGGCCTACGAGCTGGGACTCTCCGACGACCATGAAGGCCTGCTGTTCCTGGACGAGGGCGAGGGCAAACCCGGCCAATCGGCCACCAGCGTGTTGGGCGATGTGGTCCTGGAAATCGACATCCTTCCCAACATGGCCCGTTGCCTTTCGCTGGTGGGGATCGCCCGCGAGGTGGCCGCGCTGACCGGTGCTCCCCTCAGCCTTCCCGAACCCAAACCACAGGCCACCGGCCCTGAACTGGGCTCGGCCATCGGCGTATCCATCCCGGACAGTTCGCTGTGTTCCCGGTATCGCGCGATCGCGCTGGATGGCGTGAAGGTGGGGAAATCCCCGGGGTGGATGCGCAGACGTTTGGCAGCCGCCGGCATGCGTCCCATTTCCAACGTGGTGGACATCACCAATTACGTGATGCTGGAATTGGGCCAGCCCCTGCACGCATTCGACCTCGACAAACTGGAAGCCCGATCCGGCGGCAAGCCGATCCAAATCGAGGCTCGCCCTGCCCGGGCGGGAGAAAAAATCCGGACCCTGGATGGGCAGGAACGCGCGCTGGAAGCCGGCTTGCTGGTCATTGCCGATAGCCAGGGCCCCATCGCTGTGGCCGGCGTGATGGGAGGCGCTGAGACCGAAGTGGGTGCCGAGACCACCCGCATCCTGCTGGAAGGTGCCAGCTTCGACCCGGTGGCCATCCGCCGGGGCGCCCGGGCTTTGCAACTGCACAGCGAGGCGAGCCAGCGATTCACCCGGGGTGTCCCTGCCGAATTGGCTTCCATGGGCCTGGACCGGGCCGCCGAACTACTGATCGCGCACGCCGGGGCGACGCTGCGCCGCGGCCATGCCGAGGTCTGGCCTGTTCAAACCCAACCAAAAAAAGTGCGCCTGCCCCATGCGTCGGTGGAACGCCTTCTGGGTGTGGCGCCTTCGCTGGAAAAGATCCGCGAAATCCTGAGCGCGCTGGATTTCCTCTGCAAACCGCTGGCCGATGGTGAACCCGGTTTCGAGGTCGAAGTGCCATGGCACCGCCTCGACATCCAGGACGGTGTGGCCGATCTGGTGGAGGATATCGCGCGTCTCTGGGGGCATGCCCATATTCCGGCCCGGTTGCCCGGAGGCCCCGCCCCGGCTTCGGCTCCCCAAGCGGATCTGGAATTTGAGGATCGTGTCCGGGACACGCTGGCGGGCCTTGGTCTGCGCGAAATGATCAGCCATGCCCTTTCCTGCCCCGAGCGGGAGGAAGCCTTTGTTGGCAACGGAGCAGGTCCCGCCGTGGCCTTGGCCAACCCCATCAGCCCGGACCGCTGCCAATTGCGACGCAGCCTGTTGCCCGGGGTGATCGAGGCGACGCGCAACAATTGCCGCCATGCGGAAACGGTGCGCCTGTTCGAGGTGGGCACCGCCTTCTTAACCGATCCCACTCGTGGGCCGTTCCCCCGCGAGCAACGGCGTGTCAGCCTGGGGGTGGCAGGAAAACGCACCGAGACACACTGGGAGGATGGCGAACAGGCCCAACCCGGTTATATCGACTTTTTTGACATGAAAGGTGTTGTCGAGTCCCTGCTGGCAGGCCTGGGAATCCAGGGTGCCAAATTCCAGCAGCCTGGCACTCCCGCCCCCCATCTGCACCCCGGGCGTCAGGCCCTGCTTATCGGCCCCGACGGTGAGGCGTGGGGTTCACTCGGGGAATTGCATCCCAGGCTGGCTCGTGCCCTGGATATCGCCCAGCCCCGATTGATCCTTGCGGAATTGGAACTGGCCCCCATCCAGGCTTGCTCGAAAGAGATTCCCAGGGTGAAGCCGGTGCCCCGCTTCCCCGCCGCATTGCGTGACATCGCGGTGGTGGTGGACAACAGCACCTCGGCAGGGGAACTCCGCGAGGGAATTCTGGAAGCAGGTGGCGGCCTGGTTGCCGCCTGCCGCCTGTTCGACCTGTTCTCCGGCAAAGGGATCGCCCCGGGCAAAAAAAGCATTGCCTTCGCGCTTGGCTACCAGGCGGCCGACAAGACCCTTTCCGACAAGGAAATCGATCAGGCGCACCGCAAGGTGGAGGACCACCTCCGCAAGCGCTTTGGCGCCCAAGTACGCGGCAAGGACGACGCGCCCGTCATAGTCTAGACCCATTAAAAAAGGATCGGATGGGGAACCCAAGGGGCGGAGATCGGCATCAAGATAGCCCCCAGGAACTGTATGAGCCAGGGGAAAGAAATTTCTGAAAGCCGCCAAACAGGCTCCTCTCCTGACAAGGTTGAGGCTAATCAGCAGCACGGCCAGTTGGAGCCCCAGCGGTTCCTCCATGCGGTGCTCAAAAGCGGATTGCTCAGGCGCGATGAACTGAAGCTGCATCTTGAGGCCCTGCCCAAAAGCAGCCTGGGTTCCACGGAGGCTTTGGCGGACGGCTTGGTGGAATTGGGCGCCCTCAGTCGGTTCCAGGCCGGCAAACTGCGATTGGGCATTTCCCGAGGCTTGAAACTGGGGCATTACAGCGTCCTTTCCCCAGTCGCCCGCGGAGGCATGGCAACGGTTTACCTGGGACAGGATACCCGGGATAAACGCGTGGTGGCACTGAAGGTGCTCCCCCCCGCGCAGGCTCGGGAAAACCGTCACCTCGCCCGTTTTCAGAGGGAAGCCAAGCTGAACCGTTTGGCGCGCCACCCCGGATTGTGCGCCCTTCTGGATCAGGGTATTGCCGACGATATCCACTATCTGGCCATGGAGTTTATTCCCGGCCAAAGTCTGCACCGTATGGTCTTTGAAAAGGGCCCGTTGGCCGTCGAGCAAGTGGCCCGGTTGGGCGCTGAAATTGCTTACGCTTTGGACGCGCTGCACAAGGTCGGTATGGTGCACCGCGACGTGAAACCCAGCAATATTCTGGTTTCACCCTCAGGGACCGCCCATCTCATTGACCTGGGTCTCGCCTATATTCCGGGCGAGGTGGGCGAGGATGTCGAAGTCATCGGTGGCCAGGGTTATATCGTCGGCAGCATGGACTTCATCGCCCCCGAACAAACCCTCAATCCAGCCAGCGTGGACAGTCGGGCCGACCTTTACGGTTTGGGATGCACCCTTTACTTCGCGGCTACCGGAAAGGTCCCCTTTGAGGGGGGCAGCAACAAGGAAAGGATGCGTCGCCACCGTGAGGAGAGCGCGACCCCGCTGAAGGAATTGCTGCCCGAGGCCCCCTCCCGGTTTTGCACCCTGGTTCACCTGCTGATGGAAAAAGACCCGGCGGAGCGATTCTGTTCGGCTGGTACCGTGGCGGCCGACCTGCAACTGATGGTGCCGGAAAACCAGGCCCTCTTCAGCGGGGACATGGACGGTGAATCCGTCGCCGCCACCCTGGATAACCTGAGAGTCTACAACCCCCGTGAGCGCACCGAGTTGGAATCGCTGATCCTTCGGGATACAGGCACAGACTTCACCCATCAGGATGCCGCCGAACCCCTGCCCGACCTGCCCCTGAATTGGGCCGAGGTGGAAACGGCCGAACGCCGGTCCAAAAAAACCGGGTCGTCGAGTCATTCCGACCCCTCCACCGAAATTCCCTCACCTGCTGGAAAAAAAACGCCCTCGGCTTCCAGTT
>DKBS01000012.1 GCA_002451275.1 Planctomycetaceae bacterium UBA6894
CGGTTGTGAGCAAATCAGGCAAATCAGCCAGCGAAGGGATGACAAAATCTGCCCCGACAGAGTGGAAATCCAACTCAATTTGCCGAAGCTTTGCCCCCAACTCCCCCTGGGGTAAAGCGTCCACCTCATCCAGGCCAAGCCCCAGAGCGTTGCCCGTGCGGGAAACTGCCACGGTCAGGCAGCCAGCTGCCTTGCCAGCCTGGATTCCAAGCGGTGTGTCATCCACCACCAGCAGGTGGTGCATGGGGTACACACCCATCTCTTCGGCGGCACGGAAATTCAACCACGGTGCGGGCCGACCGGCGGCCACCTGATCTGAACAAACCAGCACATCGGGCGTGTAACTCCCTTCGGTCGCCACGGGCGAAACGGCTTCCATCAATTCACGGGTGTACCCGGTGGTGCTGCCAATCTTGAGGCCCCGGGAACGGCACCAGGCGATGGCCTCAGGCACACCCGGAATCACGGAGGAATATTCGCGCAGCACGGACAACTGCAGAGGCAGAAATTCTTCATACAGACGCTGCACATCCGCATCGGATGGCGGCCTGCCATGTATTTCTTCCCAGGCACCCGCAACGCGAGGGAGGTTGAGCACCGCGGCGATGTGGGCGCGCTTGGCCATGCCCATGGGGCCCCGGGCCTCGGCCTCGGTCACCGGAACCCCTGACCGCTGGAACACCTCGACAAACACCCGGGCCGGGGCGCGGCTGCCGTGATCGACCGTGGTACCAGCCCAGTCGAGCAGCAATCCATGGATAATCGGTCGGGGCTCGATCATGGTTCCTCGTTCCAGAATTCCTCGGCGATGCCGAAGGACATGGTCATTCCTGATCCACCGGTGCCGGTGCAGACTGACACCCCGGGAATTGGATCCACTCGGAAAGCATACCCGGCCGGGTATTTGGCATAGATGCCGTGCCAACGCCGGCGGATGGTCCAATCGGGCAGGTGGAACACCTTGCGCAGTTCGCGCAGCATCAAGTCCTCAATAATCGTCTGGTCAAACGGCGTGATTTCGTCACCGTATTCATGGGAATCGCCCAAGATGACCCGGCCATCCGCCGGCTGGCTGGCCATGACATGGATTCCATAGCGGTCGAGTTCCGGCGTTTCCTGCGCGATGCGACCGGCCAACGCTTTCAGGCCCGGGCATACCTGGAAATTGGCATAGTGTCTGAGCGTCAGGCCGCTGGCCAAATGAGGGCCAATGCGCCATTGGCCCGGCTGGTTCCTGGTTTCCAACATCTGCAACTTGCAGTTGCGCAGGTCCGCCCCAGCAAACGCCTGCGGGAAGAGGTCCGCGAAGTCACTACCGGAACAGAGAAGTACCCGGTCAAATGAAAGTTTCTGGCTTCCCCATTGGACCTGAGGCCCTGGGGTAACAGCCCCCACCATCGCGTTCCAGTGGATTGTCACGCCGTGCCTTTCGGTCAGCCAAGCGGCCAAGTCAGCCGCCGCCTGGTTGGGATCCACCCCCAATTCCATGGGGCTGAACAAGCCCCCCAACAGTCCCTGGCTGTTGGCACCCGGGGCGCGGGCCAGGGTGGCTTCGCGACCGAGCACCTCGCAGTCGTAACCCATCTCTGGTGCCACCGCGGCGAACTGCTGCAGCACCTCCCACTCATCAGGACGGTGGGCCAGGTGAATCGACCCGCACTCGCTGACAGGAAACCCTGTAGCCTTGGAAAACTGCAGCCAACGCGCGCGGCTGACCTTGGCCACATCCAGCGCACGGCCGGCCGGCTGGCCAATCGGCCAGACCATACCAAAATTGCGCACCGTGGCGCCCTGGGCCCGGGCATGACGCTCCAGCAGCGTCACCTTCCAGCCCCGCTCGGCGGCACTCCACGCGTGGGCCAGCCCCACAATACCTCCACCCACAACGGCAAGGCTGGGCTTCATGGTGCTTCCCCCCGCAAACAGGCTGTCAGTTCAGGGACAAAATCCTCGATGGCCGGGGTGGCCAGGGCCGTGACCTTGGCCTCCTCATCGAATCGGCGCACCAGGACAGCCCGGCGGAAATGCTGGAGTGCCTCGAACTCCTCCACCTCCTTGCCAGACATCGGCCCACCCTGGAGTTCGAGACTGATGACCGATGGTGGGCTTAGCCGGGCGAAATAATCCGACTCCACCGCGCACAGGTAGCGTTTGGCAGCCACATGCAGGCGCACCGGCTCCACCGCCTCGGGTATGAAATGCTTTTCCAGCCAGACGGCGCCCAGGTCCTCGTGGTGATCATCAATACCCAGTTCCGGTGCATCATCCGGCAGGTGATGGAGCAGATGGCCGACATCGTGCAGCAAAGCGGCAACAACCGTGGGGGCATCCAGCCCTGCCTGACGCGCCAGCATGGCGCACTGGAGGGCATGCTCGCGCTGGGTGACCGCCTCGCCGCCGTACTGTGAGCCGCCATGCTGATTGAACAGGTCCACGATTTTGTCCAACACGGTTTGATCCATCAAAGTGGCCTCCGGTATTGGAAAATCGGGTCAAAACTTCATCAAAGATTCAATGGAACAAGACCTTGATGTTGAGATGATAGGCTCTTAGGAATTCCGGGCCATTGCCCGGCCCTGGATTTCCCGGATTCTTCCTCATGCCTGAAACCCTACCTGTCCCCGGTGGAAAAACCAACGGTGTGTTTTTTCAGGCGGGTTGGGCGATTGCGGCTGCCTTCGGCGCGTATTTCTGCATGTACGGTTTCCGCAAGCCCTATACGGCCGCCTCCTTTCGGGAGGATGGCCTATGGGGGCTGGACTGGAAATCGGTACTGGTAATCGCCCAGGTTCTGGGATACACCCTTTCCAAATTCCTGGGCATCAGGGTCATCTCGGAGCTGCCGGCTCGCCATCGGGCCCTGGGTATTGTCGGTCTGATCCTCCTGGCGGAACTGTCCCTGGCAGGTTTTGCGGTCACGCCGGCCCCGTGGTCGGCCATTTTCCTGTTCCTGAACGGGATCCCCCTCGGGATGGTTTTCGGCCTGGTTCTGGGTTTTCTGGAAGGGCGCAGGATGACTGAAATCCTGGCCGCCGGGCTTTGCGCCAGTTTCATCCTGGCAGACGGCGTGATGAAAACGGTGGGCACCTGGTGGCTTGAAAACGGAGTCTCGGAACAGTGGATGCCCGCCCTGTCCGGTTTGGTTTTCCTGCCTCCCCTGTGTGCGACGGTCTGGATGCTCTCCAGAATCCACCCGCCCGACCATCGGGATGTGGCGGCGCGCACCGAGCGCACCACGCTGGACGGCGCGGCCCGCCGCGACCTGTTCCGCAAGCATGCCCCGGGGCTGGTGTGCATCACCCTAGGGTACCTGCTGCTCACCATCCTGCGCAGTGTGCGGGCCGATTTCGCCCCTGAGATCTGGCTGGGCCTGACCGGGGAAAAGGCGGTACCTTCGGTCTTCACCACCACGGAGTTCTGGGTCGCCGCCGGGGTGATGGTGGTGTTTGGGGCGACAGTGCTGATCCGGGACAACCGCTTCGCCTTTTTCACCTCGCTGGGATTGTGCCTGTGCGGGCTGGCTGTGTGCCTTGGCGCCGCCGCTGGATTTTGGACCGGGGCAGTCGGGCCCTTTGTGTTTGTGGCGGTGGTTGGACTTGGACTGTATCTGCCCTATGCTGCGGTGCATATCAGCGTGTTCGAACGGCTATTGGCGATGAGCCGCGACAGGGGGACCAGCAGCTACCTGCTTTACCTCGCGGATTCCTTTGGTTACCTGGGGTATGTGATCGTGCTGGTTTTGAAGAACCTCACGGGCAAGTCCCTGACCACCGACCCGGCCACCATTCGCTTGGCCTTTTTGAATATGGTGGCATGGATCGGGCTATTGGGTATGGTGTTGTTCGCGTGCGCCTGGGTGTTTTTCGCCAGGCGATTGTCCAGGGAGCGGGCTGATGAATCTTCCACCCCAGACCATGGGCAAGGCGCTGCTGTTTGAGGGGCCTGAATTGCCACTCAGGCTGGTGGAACAACCATTTCCCGCCCCACTCGAGGGTGAGGTGGTGGTGCGGGTGGAGGCGGCCACCCTGTGCGGGAGCGACCTGCACACCATCAACGGCAAGCGGAGAGTGGAGACGCCCACCGTTTTGGGCCATGAAACCATTGGCCGCATCGAGGCGATGGGGCCGGGGCCTGTACCTCGCCTGCAGGACGGAACCCTTGCGGCCATTGGCGACCGGATCACCTGGGCGGTGGTGGCGAACTGTGGCGGTTGCAGGTATTGCGATTCGGACCTGCCACAGAAATGCGAAAGGGCGATCAAGTACGGGCATGAACCGCTCACAGGCCGGCGCATGTGGACCGGAGGCCTCGCAACCTGGAACCTGCTCGCCCCCGGGACCACCCTGATAAAACTGCCGGAATCCTTGCCGGCATCCTTGGCCACCCCCGCCTCCTGCGCCACCGCGACCGTGATGGCTGGCTTTGAAGCCTTGGGGCCGATTGAAGGCAAGAATCTGCTGATCACCGGGGCAGGGATGTTGGGTTTGACCGCGGTCGCCCGGGCACGGGCCTTTCGTCCGGCCTCGATCACCGTGGTGGACCCGGTGTGCTGGCGCCGGGATCAGGCGTTCCTGATGGGCTGCTCCAGCGCATTGACCCCGGTTGAGTTCAGCAACCATGCCCAAACGGTGGACGCGTGGCTGGAGCTGTCTGGATCGAACGCCTCCTGGGAAAGCTGTTTTCCCAGACTGACTGTAGGAGCTACCGTGGCCCTGATCGGCGCGGTTTTCCCCACGCAGGACACGGCATTCAATCTGGAGCGGGTGGTTCGGCGGATGATCACCATCCGCGGCATTCACAATTACGGGCCAAGGCACCTTGCCGGCGCGGTGGAATTTCTGACAGGACTTCCC
>DKBS01000164.1:0-3099 GCA_002451275.1 Planctomycetaceae bacterium UBA6894
ACATCGTAGACGGCACCCACGACCGCGAGGCGCCCCTGTTCCACCAGGTCGCGCACGGCGTCGCTGTCTTCCAGAAGGCGCTGGACGGTGATGACCACATTGCGGCGCGTGACATCGTCGCGGAAGGCCTCGCTGTCGATGCGGATGCCGGTTGTCTTGCATGATTCGGCTGCGGCAACCACGGCCTCACGGATGTCGGAGATGATGGGCGTCAGATTGTTGGAGATGGGGGGCAGCCGGTCGGGGTCGGGCGTCAAATTGCGCTCGATGGCCGCGGCGATCGCCCCGCACCGGGTGTGGCCGAGCACGACAACCAGCTTGGCCCCGGCGACGGTGACGGCGTAATCGATGCTGCCAAGCAGTTTGGGGCTTGTGACATTGCCGGCGATACGGACGCTGAGAATGTCGCCGAGACCCATGTCGAAGAGGATTTCCGCGGGACTGCGCGAATCCATGCAACTAAGGACGACAGCCAGCGGGTGCTGGCCACTGGCTGTCGCCTGCAACTGGCGATTGAAGTCGCGGGGCAGCCGGTTGCCTGACTGGAACCGGCGGTTGCCCTCGGCCAACAGTTCCAGGACATCTTTCGCGGTGAAGCTCTCCTGCAACTCGCGGGTGACATGCTCCTGGAACTGGATGGAATCGGGCAGTCCAAACCTGTCGCGGAAGCCGCGCAGGCTGACCGTGACACCCCTGGCGGGGCCGGTCACATCCCGGAACTCGCGGATCAGTTCCAGGACATCGGAATCGATGTAATTGGTCTCGCTGGCGTCGATCAGCAGGTGGGTTCCCGTGGGTGCCAACTGGAGGGCGCGCTCGATCGCGCCCCTGCTCAGGAAACTGAGCTGGTTGGCGAGGCTGATGCGCCGGATCTCGCCGGTATGGTGGCGCTCCACCTGGGACCGCAGGGGCTTGCGCAAGCTGCTGGCCAGGATGAAGCCAAAGCTGACCAGCAGGCCGACGACCACGCCCACCAGCAAATCCGTGAAGGTGATGGAAATGACGGTCACGATGAACGGTATGAAGCGATCCTTGCCGCCCTGCCACATATTTTTGAAAACCTTGGGGCTGGCCAGCTTGAACCCGGTGACCAGAAGGATGGCGGCGAGGCAGGAGACGGGGATGCGGCCGAGCAGTCCTGGCAGCAGCAGCACGCAGAGAAACAGGAGCAACCCGTGGAACACGGTGGACATGCGGGTTTTGCCACCGGCGTTGATGTTGACCGAGCTGCGCACTATCACGGAGGTGATGGGCAGGCCGCCGACCAGTCCGGAGAGCAGATTGCCGGCCCCCTGGGCCATCAACTCGCGGTTGGTGGGTGAAAAACGACGCTGGGGATCCAGCTTGTCCACGGCCTCGAGATTCAGAAGGGTCTCGAGGGAAGCCACCAGGGCGAGCGTGACCGCGGCGGTCCAGATTGCCGGTTCGGCCAGACGGTTGAAATCGGGATGCACGAGCAGGTCGGGCAGGGCGTACAGGTTCTCCAGCACCGGGACATTGACCAGATGGTCGGCGCCGATGACCCATTGCCCGCCGAGATTCCTGAACGCCTCCGCCAGCAGCATGCCCAAGGCCACCACCATCAGTGGTCCGGGTATCCGTGACAGCACGGGGATCCTGACCTTGTCCCAGGCAATCAGCATGGCGAGGGACGCCAGGCCAACCGCGGCGGCGCCCACATGCCAGTCGCCTACGACACGCAACAACTCGGTGAAAGTGTTTTCCTGGTCGGGTTGGCTGAAGGCCATTTCGCCCTCGGGATCGGGATCATGCCCGAACAGGTGAGGGAATTGCTTCAGGATGAGGATAAGACCGATGGCGGACAGCAGGCCCTGGATGACGCTGGAAGGGAAGAAGGAGGCGATGAACCCGGCGCGGCACATGCCCAGAGCGATCTGGATCAATCCGGCGATGACCAGCGCTACCAGGAACCCTTCCAGGGAGCCGAGCGCGGCGATTTGGGCCGCGACGACGGCGGTGAGGCCGGCGGCCGGACCGCTGACACTGGTCTGCGAGCCGCTGAGGATGCCAACGACCACGCCGCCGATGATTCCGGCGATCAGACCGGAAAGGGGAGGAGCCCCGGAGGCCAGCGCGACGCCTAAGCACAACGGCAACGCGACCAGAAATACCACCACGCTGGCGACCAAGTCGCTGGACAGGGCCTGGAATGAAAATTTGCCGCCGTTGGTGGAGGGCACATCTTCCAGGGGATCCGTGGCGGGACTGGAGAGGCATGACGCTTTGGGCATACACACACCGGGAGGAAGATGCTTGGCACCCTAGTGCCGGAACGAATCAATGAACCTTAATTATCAGTAATATATTTCGACAAAGCAAGGAAGATCCGTGGCGCAGCGGCTGCGCCCTGTTATTTAGCTTGTTTCTAATTATTTTTCAGATGGATGCAAGCAGCCTGATGGTCTCGGATAGCTCTTGATTGCTAGCGGTCTTGCCGACGAGACGCGTGACCCCCGCCCTGCGCACATCGTCGAGCAGTTGCGGGTCGGTCTCGCTGGTGCACATCAGGATGGGGGTGGTGGTGTTGGGGCCTGCCCGGCGCGCATGCGCGGTGAATTCGCCACCGGTCATCTCGGGCATTTGGAAATCGGTGCAGATGAGGTCGAACTTTTGTCCATCGGAAATGCCGGCGGCCTGCTTGCCGTCCATGGCTTCGGTTATGTCGGTGAAGCCCAATTCTTGGAGCGCCATGCGCATGCGGCGGCGGGCTGACGGACTGTCATCGGCCAGCAGGACCTTGAGCGTGGCGGGGTTGCGCCTGACGCCACCCGCCTTGGCCTGCAGGGTCTTGACCGCAGTGGCGAGTTGATCGGGGGTGAACGGCTTGTGCAGCAGGGTGAGGGCGGCATCCGGCGGGAGCGCCAGGTTCTCATCGCTGGAACTGACCAACAGGAAGGGCAGCGGCTTGAACTCCGGCTCGGAGCGCAGACGCGCCAGAAGGTCGAGGCCGGTCATGTCGGGGAGCAGGTAGGAGGTGACGACCAGGCCGATGGGGTGGTCCTGCAGGGCCTCGAGGGCCCCGCCGGCACTGGTGGCGCGGTGGACCGTTTGGAGCCCCGCCTGCTCGAGTTGTTTGGC